>JAGHSE010000009.1 GCA_018066015.1 Candidatus Colivivens equi | reverse complement strand
AGAATACTCTCTCTATATATTATTAGTTTTTTCATACTTTCTTGCCCAATTACACAAGGACAAAATAGTTCGAACTTGTCAATAGTCCGGAACCATGAATTGATTTGTGGGGATTCATCAATTGTTTTGAAAGCCAATTACCAAAATAACACAAACAGACATATGATCCCTGATAGTGGATATAGATGGTACCGTTTTTCCGAGACTAATACTACCCCAATCCTTCTTGATAATGATAATGACTCTCTCATAGTAGTAGAAGAAGGTGTATATTTCTGCGAAGTATATGAATGTGCGTATAGCACTTTTAGCAACCCTCCTAGCCCACTATCATCTGAAAAAGATACTGTTATATTCTTTCCTCAGATTAATATAAATACACTAAGCACGATTTCGGAAACTCTATGCGGGCAAGATTCAATACAACTGACTATTGACTCTTACTCTGGTTCTAGCATAAGTACATGGTACATACAAACAAGGCAAATGGCAGGTAATCCATGGACATCCATCAATACAGAAGGAGTATCCCCCAATAATCAATATTATATCCTACCGAACTATGGAACGCATGAGTATAGAATATTCGCCATCAGCAATAATCAAGGCTGCACAGGCACTGATTCTTCCAATATTATTACTATTTCAGTACTAGATCCAATCAAACCAGCAAGTCTCGTTCTTAATACTATTCAATGCGGAGACACAATTGCAACAATTTTCATTTCCCAACCACCATATTACGACACATGCAGTTCATTAGCTGATAATATAATCAACCAATGGCAACACTTGGATGACTCATTGATGAATTGGATTAATATTGAAAATGAGCATGCTGATACCCTGAATGTCACCCAAAACGGTCAATATCGCTTATGGAATTATCTACCACAAGGAGATGACACCCTCTCAGAATATTCAAATACAATCCAAGTCGAACTGCGACAAAAACCCGTAATCGGGAATATAATAATATCAGACACAGGTACATTTTGCTACGGGGCACAAATAACCTTATCGCTAACAAATTACAATGAGGGTATGACATATCAATGGATCAGCATGAATGGAGACAGCATACCTGAATCAGAAGATGCCTCCTATACTTTTAACGCTATTTCAACAGACAGTCTATATGCCATTGTTACCAATCCTCAATCTTGTTCCGACACTTCTGAACATGTAGTCATTACAGTATATCCAAGATTAAGAAAAGCACAAATTGCATTATCTGGAAATGATTGCGATACTATTCGAAGAATCCTACTTAATGGCAGTCCGTTTTATTCAGATTGCACAGCTGATTCTAACTTGATAGCATACCAATGGCAGCGACTCGATGATACACTATTTGTAGATATTCCCAATAGTCAATCTAACAGTTATTATGTTTCTGAATCTGGGAGCTATCGACTCAAGACTAGCCTCAGAGAGACAACCAATGTGGAATATTCCGACACTCTTGTTATTGACATATATAAGCCAGTTTATGCCGGCCAGATAGGTACTGAAGCACAATTATTCGGTCCAATTTGCTATAATACCTCTGTTGATATTATTTTTACAGACTCAACAGCATACGGTTCGGGCGAATATCAATTTCAATGGATCAAACAACATTCTAACGACACAATAATTCAGGTGCTATCTACTGATAGCAACCATTTAACTGAAAATTTTGTTGAATCTTCCATCATACGTGTAATCGTGAGCGACGAATGTTCCTCTGACACTACAGCCCCCCTATTAATCGAGGTACTCGATCGGCTACACCTTACCGCTATTAGTGTTGATCCTATCACATGTGGAATTGATACTGCCCTTGTCAGAATCACACAAAAAGCATTTGCCAACAATTGTACAGCAGATAGTGCCCAAATCATCAATTTACTCCAGAAACAAAGCAATGACGATACAAATACATGGACAGTAATAGACACTATTTCTCATGACATCAACTCCTGTACAAGTTATGTAAGAGAACCTGGCATATACCGAATGGTCAGCGTGGTGGACGATGATAGTGTTATTTCCGAACCAATTGCTATTGTTTTTAAAGAGCCAGTTGATGCTGGCACATTGAGCAGTACTTCAATCTGCTACAACTCTTCTACCACATTATATTTTGAAGATTCTCCCACTGGCGGTAATGGAACAAACTATACTTTTCATTGGTACAAGATTGATTCAGACTCACAACGCATAGCAACTCAAGATACCACCGCCACCTGTGTAACAGACTCGCTGACTGAAAGTACAAAATATCGAGTAATAGTTACTTCAGACAATGGCTGCTCCGATTCTACGGAAGCAAACATAACAGTGTATCCACGCTTAATATCGGCAAGTATTCAAATAGATGATTCCAACGCGGTAATACAAGAAAGCCGATATCTAATTTGCGGATCAAATTCGTGCCATTTTGTACGATCATCAGCACCATACCACCAAGGATGCAATAGCGAAGCTGGCCGAATTATTAACCAATGGCAAACTTTTAATATGGATAGTATGTTTACCGACATACCAGGAGCAAACGACACAACCTTTACAATAAATACTAATGGACGGTACCGGCTAAAGAACTACATTGTCAATGGAGATGAAATCTCCGATTCAGTATTCTCCGAACCAATTGAAATATTTATCTACCAACCTATTATCTCAGGAAACTTAAATGCAATCGACACTATTTGTTTCAACACAGAAGTTGAAATCGACTTTAGCAATACCCCCGCTGGTGGCAATGGAGTATTTTCATATCTATGGCAATCAAGAAACTTGGGGCAAACTATTTGGAATGATTTAGCTGCAGACACATCAATATTCAAGGACACCCTGCTTGAAAGCAAAGAATATCGAGTAATAGTAACTTCAAATGAAGGTTGCAATTTTCAAGACACAACAGACGCTATTAGAGTAATATTATATGATCGCTTGATACCAGCCACTATTGGCGGACATTCTGAAATAGGAGAAAACAACACGATGGTAATCCTTCCTCCTTGTGGAGACACCAGCGTGGAATTATACATGCTACATCGGCCGTACCAAGATATTTGCAGCAAAGATTCTGCATTGATACAGTATCAATGGCAGCATTATGATTCGCTACGAGCAGAGTGGCACGTCATCAGTAGCGATATTTATTGTA
Organism: Candidatus Colivivens equi; assembly: GCA_018066015.1. Classification (GTDB taxonomy): domain Bacteria; phylum Bacteroidota; class Bacteroidia; order Bacteroidales; family Bacteroidaceae; genus Colivivens; species Colivivens equi. The sequence goes on along the minus strand of JAGHSE010000009.1, from coordinate 16,191 downwards.
CCGCAAATCAAAACGGGTTATACAGACTAAAGTGTTCATTAGAATCAATCGAAGCAATTTCTGACTCTTTAAGGGTGCTATTCCGGTCTGAAGTAATTCCCGGGAGGATATCCACTAGAGCGAATGAGTATTGTTACAATACGATAATTGAAGATACCTCGATATTCTATTTTGTTGAACAGCCTAGCAATGGAAACAATTTTAGCTATTCCTGGCAATATAAAATTGACAATTCTGATATTATCGAAATCAATAATGCTACAACTGATACTTGTCAATATATATGGAGAGCCGACAGCTCAGCACATAATTTAATGTATGAAATGTACTATTTCAGAGCAATTGTTACATCAGACAATAATTGTTCCAGCCAAACCGATTGGGATTCCATAAAAATAGACTTTCACAATATCTCTCCCGCAAAGATTTTAGCCGACACAATTCAATGTTGGGATACATTTGCGACTATTCACGTAACAATTAGGCCTACCCCCTGCGACCCTTCGGATTCGATAGCATATGAATGGCAGATATTTGACAGTAACACCTGGAAAGCTATCAGCATAGAACATCCAAACCCGGATACCTGCTATGCATTCTCGTCTGGCCGATATCGACTGAAAAATACTTTAGTCGTACACGCTTTCCCATTCTCCCAAACGATTACTATATATTCCAACGAAATAACAATAGAACTACCAACCGCCATCCAAATCACTAATAACCTGAACGATACAATATGCTATAACCATAATGCATTATTAGAAATCCAAGTTACTGGTGGTGTAGAAAACAAATATTATACCTTTATTAATACCAACACAAATGATACAGCGGTTTTACATAGTGGAAACCCATCATATTTAACTGATAATCTAATAGTGCCGACACAATATTTAGTACTGGTTGAAGATGAATGCGGACAAAGTGATACAGGTTATTATTCAGTCCACGTGTTGCCCCAATTAATCGCTAGCAGTATATCGGTAGGTGGTAACAATTATATATGCAACAATACCATACCTCCTCAACTCGTAATAGATGCATCCAGCATAGGAGGAAACCCACCCTACTCCTACACTCTGCAAACGGCTGATGATGATGGAGTTTTTATGGATACCCTAGTCTTTGACAGCCTAACCAGCGGAGACTCTATTTCATTCACAATGCCAATATCAAAAACCACTAGATTTCGAATTGAATCAACTGACGCAACAGAATGTGATACTGTATTCTCAAATGTCATTACCATTCATGTCGCAGACACAGTATCTCCAGCTATCATCACTGGGCCAGAAATCATTTGCTATAATACAGAAGCGGAATTACACACAACAAAATCAGCAGAAGGCGGAAGAGAAGACCTATACAATGAATGGCAATATTGGAATGATTCAATCTGGGTGCTTGGAATAGCACAAACCGATTCTTACCGCTCAAACGAATTAATCTACGATAGATTATTCCGAATGGTGACTATTGATGCGAGCTGTAATGATACTGCCATTTCTAACATACAATTAGTAACGGTACTACCCCAGCTAAAAGCTCCCACTATCGAATCTGACGTGGACACAGTATGCTCAAATTTGGCTAATGCTACCAATATCATAGTTACCAATCCTCCAACAGGATCAGATGGAAACTACAACTATACATGGCAAATCTGGAAAGAAAATAGCTGGGAAACAATAACAAACAACACAACCGACATCCTAGCAATTCCCGCATTGTATGACGACTCGAACCTATTCAGAATCCAAATACAGTCAATCGGATGCCAAGAAACAGTATATGATAGCGTTTGTATCCATACTTATCCGAACCCAGATCCTATGAATATATATGGCGATACCTATACATGCCGATTCACCAACCTAACCTACGGAATTAACACAGATAATCGATTCGATTCCAGATATCAATGGTATGTGAATGGCGGCATGGTTGTTTCGGACACCAATAGTTCAACGGTATCAATTAAGTGGTATGATACCGTGGAGACTTATGGCGAACTAATGATAGTGAGAACAAATAATTTCGGATGCAAAGATACAGCCACCACCCTTGTTCGATTCAAAGACATACCCACAACTCCTACGATTGTAAGAAAAGGATCTTCTAACATACTGATAATTACTAATTTTGACAAATCAGTCCAATACATGTGGGGAAGAGAATCAAAGTCAGATAACGAATTCAGCTGGGAGACTAATTCTTATTCATCCTATCCATATTACCAATTTGATAAGATTGATACCAATAGCTACAATTACGTTGTCAAAGCACAATATGGAGACAAGAAAAATCTTGACTCTTGTTTCGCTTTGGCTTCTTGGGACGGAAATACATCTGCCGTGACCCAAAGTTACAATCAAACATTACTGAATATTGCACCCAACCCAACAGCTAATTTCTTTGATTATTCAGTAAACCAAGATTTTAATGACGGTATTCGTGTACGAATATTCAATTCCGTTGGGGAAATAGTATATGATCATTCTATTAACGAATACAAAGCCGATACACCCATCAGAGTAAATACAAATTTTGCTCCTGGAATTTACACAATTTTCGTTCAAACTACAGAATCTACAGTAACAAGTAAAGTAATTGTACAATGAGAAAAAAAGCAATATTTGTTTTTGCAGTCGTAATTGCAAACATCACACTGAGCCAAACTCCCCACCAAGTTCGGTGCGCCAAAACAGCTGCAATGGACGTTGTCGAGAGTTATATTGATGTCATAAAAGATCTGAGTTCTCGAAACACTTATACAAAAGATCAGTTCATGGATTTTTTCAGCAATATCACGATCATGGAGAATGACCTGAAACTATTTATTCCAGGGAAAAGAGTGATAACCCCTACAGAATACTACCAACTATTTACCGATTCTGTATCTCGAGCAAATAGTGAATATTACAATTTAGACATAAAGTACCCAACCATGATAGGGAACAAATATCAAATTGTCTGCGAGTTCGAACGCAAAGTGAAATATGTGAATAAAAAGAAACAGCAATTACCCGAATGCCATTTTCGATACACTACTACAATTGAGACTGATACTGCAATATTTAGAGCCTCTTGCGTAAATGCAAAAATGATAAAACTAACCGTGTCAGAAATCATCAACCCTGACACGAACACCCCACCCATCCAAACGAAATGGAACATGTTGGCTGCTGGAATTGGTGTTGGACTATTTAATATGGATGGCCAACTAAATAAAGTATATCAGCTAAATGATTATAAAGGAATCAGTTGCACGTGCGACAAATTTTCATTCGGTATCACCTATTGCAAGCAAATTTTTGATAATACAAGAATCAAATCGTTTTTGAATAGCGGAATCAATCTCAACATCGCAAAATATAAATATTCAGGACTGTACGCAATGAATTATGACACCATTGACATTGATGGCGATGCTTATACGCGTATGGTAAATATTGACCTGAAGTCTGAAAAAATATCAACAATGGACATTATGGTACCAATCACAGTCTCTTTTTGGTATAAATTAAACAAACCAATATATCTATCTTTTGAAGGCGGTGTATTTTTATCGTACCTTACATCAATCCGTAATGATGTAGAAATGGATGCATCATATACCGGAAAATACCAGTATGAATTTGGAACGATTGAGTTTGACCACTACTACGACTATTCAAGCGGTTATATTCACCAACAAAATGTAGGAATACCTAAAGAAATCAACAAATTTCGCTATGGACTAAAAGGTTCTCTCGGGTTGATTTATGCTATTAATACTGACAACCTAATAAAGCTAGACTTTTCTTATCAGTATGGCATAAATCCAGTGATGAATTATCGTGACAATATGATTCTATCGTGGAGTAAGAATCAATATCAATCGATTATGCAGGGATCCGGAAAGGGAATTAATTCATTTCTGTTTTGTATATCTTACATCAAAAAAATTTAATAACAAACACTTAAAACAACAATTACTATGAGATGCAATAATTGTGGCTGGGACAATCCCAATGATGCACAAGTATGTGCAAAATGCAATAGTCCTTTAAACAGTAGATCAACCAATTACGAGGATACTGGCTCAGTGAACCAGGAACCTCATGAAACGATGATAAACCTTAAAGGCACAATACCCGAAAGCCTAACGAAAGCCGTAATAAACATCCTTGAAAACTCCAATGAACCAACATCAGGTAACGACGTTGTGAAGAAGTGCCCTAATCCCGAATGCGGATATCTATTAGCTGATGGGCAAGACACCTGTCCGCGTTGTGGAGCTTCTGTATCTGATAAAGAAACAACGAATAAAATAACTAAAAATCAGGAAAAAGTAGATGAACCCAAACCGAATACGCTAATTTGTGCTAAATGTGGCAATGAGATCATTATTGGTTCAAGATTCTGCCCAAGCTGTGGGAATGAGGTAGCTAAAATGGGGACCATCAACCCCTGGAAATCCACCGAAAGAGAAACAGAAATAGGATTCCAACTTACCCCTATTGCTTGGAACGGAGAAATAATCGCACAGGATCCTAAAGAGTATTTTGGTTCGAATGTTATTTTGAATCGAGATAACACTGATCCATCAAACAACTCTATAACATCAAAAGAACAGGCAGAAATCATGTTCGAAGATGGCAAATGGTATATCGAGGACAAGAGCGAACAGCATACTACAATGATTCAAGTCAACCATAAATTCGAAATCCACGATGGTGACAATATCCTACTTGGAAATCGACTTTTGTCATTTAAATCCAACTAGATATGAACATTATCCAACGATGCAACTACAACGTAGGCGATGTCATTGACCAATGTTATCAAGTAACGAAACTCTTGGGCGAAGGCACATTTGGTATTGTATACTTAGTTGTCGACAAGACCGATGGTCTGCAGAAAGCTTTAAAAATACTGAAGCTCTGGGCCGTACAATCCGAAGAGCGCGAAATACTAATGAAGCGATTTGACCGAGAATACGAAACAGGTAGAATTAAAAGCGATTATCTCGTACATACATTCGGTAAAGGTATTGTAAAAGGCAACCCATACATTGTAATGGAATACTGTCCTGGTGGAGATCTACAGAAAGCCGCAAAAAAAGGTTCAATCGATTATTGCAAAGTAGCACTTGACATTCTTTGCGGCCTACGCGACTTGCATAAAGAAGGAAAAGTCCATCGTGATTTAAAACCCGAAAATGTTCTTTTTAATGCTAACGGTCGAGCTCTACTAACAGACTTTGGCATTGCCGGCGATAGAAATAATCGACTGACCCGAACAGGCATCATAGGTATTCCCAAACAGATATTCGGTACGTTTGCCTATATGCCACCAGAACAATCTAGTCCGAGACGAGGCAATGCCACTGTTTTAGACACTACCGACATTTTTTCTTTTGGCGTAATGATGTATGAAGTTCTTATCGGTCATCTGCCATTTGGGCCACTTGAGTCGGAAAAAGATTTACCCACTTACGTCCTAAATGCAAAAAATGGGGATTGGGATAGAAGTGCGTTAAAAAAATTGCCCTACGGAAACGAATGGTTGAAACTAATCGAAGGATGTCTTGTTCCTGACTATAAAAAAAGAATTCCCAAAGCAGTAGATGCCATTGGCTATGTTCCCAACATAATCAAACCAAAGTCATTTTCTCAAGGCTGGGGAACCAATCAAAAAACAAGAATTCTTTTACGAATTATGCAAGGCGAAGAATATGGTAAAGTATATTTCTTAAACGATTTAATTGGAAACAAAACATTTGGAATAATCACAATAGGACACAAATCTAACGATTGGCAGAACACAATAACCATCAGAGAAGAGGAAACCCACTATATTTCTCGAAAACACTGCACTTTAGAATGGAATGGTGAAAGAAAAATGTGGTTGCTGCGTGATGGACAGTGGGCTCCTGAAGCCACCAATACGCGATGGGTTCGTTCATTAAATGGAACATTTTTGAATTCAACAGAAGTAAATGAAACAGGCACAACAATCAAACCCGGAGACTTCATTATTCTTGCCGATGTAAGAATGAGAGTCGAAGGATATTAACAACAATATCAATTAACAACAATAAAAATTTATCATAATTATGGAAACAGTAGGTTACAAAAGAACACTTTCCGGTTCGGTAGGATCTGGTGTCAAATCAGTATTTGGCGGTAATGGCAGAAGATATTATATTCTGGAACATCGCGTAGGATCACAATATCACAAGGCTGGAGAATCGCAAAAAATCATCGTAGACCAAATCGAGCTCGGACGAGACCCCAAATGCCAAGTTCGCTTTGACGAGAGCTTCACCACTGTAAGCCGTCGTCATGCCGCTATTGTAAAGGATGGCGACAACTGGAAATTGGTACAACTATCCAAAACGAACACCACATACTTAAATGGCAGACCGGTAGCAAATGAATGGTACCTGCAGAATGGTGATGAAATCCAACTCTCAACCAATGGTCCAAAACTAGGATTTATTGTTCCTCAAGGAGATAAAAGTTTGGTAAAATCCATTGGACTTTCTGCACGCTTGGATTTGTTCCGTCAACAGGCTCTCCGCCCCTATAAACGCGCCTTAGCAATTATTTGCTCTATTTTTGCAGTAGCTCTAATTGTTGGCGGATACTTCATTTTCCAAACCAACCAGGACAATGTCAAACTTAATAAAGAGCTCAAACAAACAAATGAAGAATTAGAACAGTATAAGGAAGAAGCCAAAAAGGCAAGCAAAGAATATGACAAAAAGATATCGGACCTCAAGAATAGAATAAATGTGGCAGAGGGTAAAATACCATCTCGGATACCCGGAATTGGTATTGACGAAATCGATAATTATGTATACCTTATTTACACCAAAGGATGCAAAATAACTATGGATGATGGGTCGACCACATGGTACAATGTTACAACTGGAGAAGACTCTCCTGTTCCATTTTGGATAGGTACAGGCTTCCTGTTGAATGATGGTCGGTTCGTCACTTCTCGCCGAACCATCGAGAACTGGTGTTTTTGGAACCAATATGATGACGATGACGATGACTATACAGGACTCCAAGCTTTGAACCTACTTAAAAACAATGGCGGTTCTGTTGTATATACTTTCGAAGCAGTTTCGCCTAAAGGTGATAGATTCACCTTCCGTAGCAATGAATTCAAAACCTTTAGAGATACTGATGAAAAAGTAACTGAGGAAGGTATAAAGATGTCGCTTGCCCATTTGGATGCAAACAATATAGCATACATAAAAACTTCTAAGAAAAATGGACTTCCTTTTGATACGAAAACCAGCAACACCTTGAAGAAAGGAATTAACGTAACATTCTTTGGATATCCTACAACTAATGCAGCTTCTATTTATAGTATTTCACCTGAATCGGGAGAATCTAAGGTTGCAATAGATGGTCTCAAATCCGGATTTATCTATACTAATAACGGCGACGAAATGACATTTAGAAATTCTGGAAGTCCTGTATTCTGCAAAAACGACAAAGACAAATATGTAGTAGTTGGTGTAGTTTCTGATATAACGAATGCCGTGATACCTATTTCTAGAATTTACAAATAAACTGAGTTTCACCATGAAAAAATCTCTTTTTTTATTTGGTTTCTTATTCTCTGTTCTTTGTTTTTCACAAAGTGTGCTATCAGACCACAGCAATATGCGACCCAAGAAATCGGGAAGTCAACCTCTAATTGAGGAAGCCGTACGGCAGGCTGTAGTAGTCTTTAACCAAAGTTATCAAATAAGCGATAGCACCGGAAGGCTATTCAACAGAATAGATAAAAATGGGAATTTCAATGAGATTAATTCAATAGGCATTTGGACAAAGGATGCGGTCTGTGTTACAGACCGCGTCCTTACCCCTTGGGAAAATGACCCCTTGTTCCAAGAATATAAAGCAGAATATTCACCAGTACAATGTTCAACATCATACCATTTATTGGGGAAGGAACGCAAGACGTTTTATACGGATAGCCTTCACTTTGACACGATTTATTCCAATCTTCTTTTCTCTTGGAAATCAAAAATATGGAGGAACAACGGATTTACTTTGGGAAATGGTATTGGCGAAATAGACGGCTATATGGTATGGATTTCTGTTGAGGATACTAATACATTTGATTCACTGACTTTTGTTACCGAACATACTAGGATAAATTTTACTAATAAAGAAAATATCTATACATTGGTAGCTCCAAATGTTCCAACAAAAACTTCTAACATTCAAAATCTAGTGTGGCCAAAGTCGGTGAAGAACATTGTAGGCGGCATATTTGTAGTACCGGTATTCAACAAAATTGGCACAATTGAATTAAAACTATATGGTATAGCCATAAATATTCAAAACAATTGGAAACTGATCAAAACATTCGTTCCGCAAAATAAAAAAGGAAATGATGGCGAACCAATGGAGAAATACAAGAGACCCTCTCCACAACAGGCACAAGGAAACACAAAAAAGCAAGAACCCACCAACGATAGAACTTCAACTAGTAACAACAAGGCGAATACAAAAAAATAAGTAACAATAATGAAAAAAGTAACATTCCAACTAGCCGCCTACACAGCAGCAGCCGGCAAATTTGATCATAATAAACCCAAAGAAGGAAATGAAGACAACTTTTATGTCGACGACAATTTATCGGATAATGAAATCAACCACTGTATTGCAGATGAACTCGTAACATCATCGGAATGCGGAACCCTGATGGTTGTTGCAGACGGTATGGGCGGAATGAATGCTGGTGAAATAGCTTCGGAAATCGCTATAAACACTGTTACTACATTTTTTTCTCCTGGAAGGATTACCCCATCTATTGCACTGAGCCAAGAAACAAGAAAATCATACCTTGAATCGACCATTATCGCAGCAGACAAAATTATTAAGGACGATGCAAAAACTAATCCTAGTCACAAAGGGATGGGAAGCACCATCATTCTAGCCTGGCTGGTTGCAGATGAACTGACAGTAAGCTGGTGTGGTGATAGCCGATGCTACAGATTCAATCCATCCACTGGCATTGAACTACTTTCTCATGACCATTCGTACGTTCAGGAACTTGCTGATAAAGGGGAAATTACTTACGAGGAAACTTTTGTGCATCCCCAAAATAACATTGTTACACGATGCCTTGGAGATCCCAACGGCCAAGCAAAACCCGAGACAAGACATTTTACGGTATGTAACGATGATATCATAATGCTTTGCAGTGATGGATTGAGCGGAGTAGTATTTGATAGAAAATATTATTTGAACAACCATTTGTTGTCAAATGATAATCTTGAAGATATTATTCGGGCAAACCAAAACTCAATGTCAAGGTGTAGAGAAGCTCTTTTTAATGCAGCAGAAAAGGCTGATTGGTATGACAATGTTACCGTTATCCTTTGCAAAATATGCAATGGCGCCGATAATAGAACAAACGCTACTGACAAACCTATTTATTCTGAAAATGAACAAAAACGCAAAAAGAAACCATTGTGGTTAATTATTATTGCTATTCTTGCCATTGTGGTGATAGCAGCCATATTGCTAACACAAAAACTTTGCAACAAAGATAATGTCAAAATAGACAACAATAAGGATCATGATACCACAACAATACTACCTCGCTCCAATGTCGAACATAAAGAATCGAATAATACGCAAACATTTTATAATGTTGGTTCTTCGCATACTAATTCTTCTCAAAATAGAATTAGTTCTATAAAAAAAGACAGTACTCAAACGAAGAAAGATGGCGAACAGAAAATCCCGGGGGAAGCCCCGGTAACCAATCAGAATAAAAAAAATATTAGAGAGTTTCTAATACCAGTAACACGAGACTCTACAAAATTGAAAAGCGAATGATTCTTCAGACGATGTATTCTTCAATCAATAATTAATATTAGTTCTTATGACAAAATATAAAGAAGGCGATCTTATTAGCAACCGATATCTATTAGAAAAATATCTTGGTAGTGGCACCTATGGCGAGGTATGGAAAGCGAAAGATATTGCTACCCAGGGACATTATGCCATTAAATTTTATGTGGCAATGGATGAAAGAGGTCGGAATGAACTGATTCAAGAATTTAACACCACCAGTGGTCTCAGCCATCAGAATATTCTCACAGCCAAACACTACGATATTTGGGATAATCGCCCCTATCTTGTAATGGATTATTGCTCGAATGGTGGGGCTGAAAAACTAGTTGGAAATATCTCAGAGGAAGATCTTTGGCGTTTTATTCGTGATGTTGCAGCAGGATTAGATTATCTTCATAATCTATCGCCAAATCCTATTATCCACCAAGATATCAAGCCTGACAATGTGATGATTAACGACAATGGCAATTTTGTCATATCCGATTTCGGCATCAGCATTAAAATGAGATCCACTATGCAATTCCATCAAAGCGACACCATGAATAACAACAGTGGTGCATTGGCATATATGGGGCCAGAGAGATTCTCGAGCGACGCATCGCCACTAAAAGCTAGTGATATATGGTCTCTAGGAGCAACAATATATGAAATGGCTACAGGCGTCCTACCTTTTTGTGGATTGGGAGGAAGCATGCAACAAAATGGAGCACAATTACCAGCACTTGATAAAAAATGGTCACCTGAGCTTAATAATCTGATGCAAAAGTGTTTGGACCAATCCACATGGAATCGGCCTAAGGCACGAGACATATATGATATTGCCCAAAAACATTTAACCGATAATCCGCCAAAATCTAAATGGAAGTGGGTGGTGGTGATTATTGGAGTGATATTAATAAGTGGCATCTCCATAATGATGACCCATAATACGTCATTGAGGAATGAATCATACAATGAGTTCCCACAATACAAAATTGTGTGCGAAAAATGCGAAGAATCATTGTCTAAAGCACAAAATACTAGTGATAAATTACTCTATTTGCAGGAAGCAAAATCAAGATGGTATCAGATTGAAGAAATGGAAAAAAAATACGCATCAGTTAACTCAGATTATTCCAGATCCTCCAAATTTTATAATCAACTAGATTCTCTTTTGACTATCGAAAGTCAGAAATGGCGCGATCAGGCCCTAATGGTTCTTGAAAAATTTGATGAAAAAGAAGAACAAACCGCTGTCAAATACTACCAAACAGCACTCCAATTGAAGGATGAAGGAAATCATATACCAAAACTAGATAGCCTGTGTGGACTTTGATATATAATATTCACGTGTGACACTTATTAATATAACGGAAAAATAGAACCCATGAGAGGAAAAATAATACTATTTTCGATAATTTGTTGGTTTTGTTTCATTAATGTCATTGCAGCCCAATCGAGCTGTTATAAACAAAATAGAGCATATGGCATTGCATTTCAGCAACTTGGACAATTCGAAAAAGCTATTTCTTACTTAAACAAAGCTAAAAGTTGCCCAGATAAACCCCATGATAATGATTTAGATGAGTTGATTAGAAATTGTTCTCCCCATAGTAACGAAGCGGTGAAGCCAAAAACAGAGAAGAATTCACATACTAAGACCTCAACACTAACGGTCAATGGGATGGAAACAAGTACCTCCGTTTCTTTCACCTCCGAAGGTGGAGAAGAACTGTTGTCACTATCGGGAAACTCTGATTCAATAACGGTTATGGATTTGCCCTATTGGTGCCATATCATAAACAGCGACCATAGTACTCTTGTAGTAAGATGTGAAAAGAATAAATCGATTATTGCACGGGAAGATTGGTTCAAGATAGAATCAAAAGATGGAGAAGTAAAAGTATATATTACACAACACGGATACCCACAACTTGAGATAAATGGTCGAATAGAATTAATATCTGTCTTACCAGCTCATACTGGAGCAATCAATTATTCGATAAATACGCTAACTGCTTCAGATTATGATATACCCACCATTCCGGCATGGTGCACAATCGATTATCAAGCGGGCGAAAGGTTCCAAATCCGCTACGAAGCTAACGATTCTTCCGAAATTCGAGAAGGGGAAATTATTGTAATTTCTAACAATCAACAAGTTTCAATCAAGCTACAACAGCTCGCAGAACGCCAACAAGTGAATCAAGTGGATTCACTTGTTAATATTGTCCCCCTACGGCAGATGGGCAATGATAGTATTGAGTCAAACTATACTGGCGAACAATTATCTGGCATACCTAACGGACTTGGTTTTTCTATTAATGAGAAAGATATTTACTATGGAACTTTTGTCGATGGGAAACGGAATGGCATAGGTATAGTGATTATAAAAGATCCAGAGAACATATACCAGGGAAATTGCCCATTATGCGTTTATTATGTTGGCGAATGGACTTCTAATAAAAGGAACGGCCAAGGCACGTGTTATGATACCGATGGTAATATAATTTATCAAGGAAGGTTCATTGATGACCATCCTATAATGGAATATCCTTCAGATACCGAGAAAGAAGAATCTCGAAAATTCGGGTATATCAAATATCCTTCGGGAAATTACTATTATGGTGAAACTTTAGACGGAAAACGTTCTGGGAAAGGTGTTTTCTATTGGGCGACCGGCAATTCCTGGTACGGAACTTGGGATAATGGTGTTCGAACTGGTGAAGGCATCTACATTCTGGCTGACGGTACCTTTGAAACGGGTGTTTGGGAAGATGATATGAAAATAAACTAATGGAGAGATGAAAAACTCAGTAAAAAAAGGACTTTTGATAATTTCGATTCTCATAATATCAATCAACTATATTGAAGCACAAGTAGATTGTTATAAAGAGAACCGTTCTAAGGGAATAACATGCAAGAACAAAGGAGACTATACTACTGCAAAAAAATACTTTACTATTGCAAAAAATTGTCCAGACAAACCCATTAAGAACGACTTGGATGCGCTTATCAGATCGTGCAATCAGACTACACAACGAAATAATGACGATGGCCAACAATACAGTTACAGTCAAAAATCAGAACATGGACAACTCTCTGTGAATTATCAGACCGACAATTGTACGCACACATTCCCAGGAACTGGAGGTGTTTTTACATTTTCGGTTTCGACTGATGCATCAGGTTATGATATTGAAGACCTCCCGAGGTGGTGCAGCTTAGAAAAACAATATCCTGGGTCATTTACAATCAAGTGTCTTCCAAACGAAATGGCAAAAGAACGTTCGGCTGAGATTACTGTGGAAGCCTACAATGGAAAGTTTGTAATTGTTCATTTAATTCAACAATCCGGGAATGAACTTTCCGTAGATGGCAAGAATAATTTAAAGTATACTTTCTCAGGATCAGGTGGAACTCAGCAATTTGAAGTAAAAACATCATTGAATGATTATGACATTGTTGACCTACCCAAATGGTGTAAATTATCGCATTCAAATAGCAGCTACTTTATTATTCAATATGATGCAAACAACACAGGTAATTCAAGAAATGATTCCTTTTATGTTGTTTCAGGAACAGCAACTGTTACCATTGAAGTATATCAACCAAACAATTCGAATAATGTATCACAATCCGACTGGGAACTAGCGCTAGAATCGATTAACCAAAATTTTATTGATAACTATAAGGGAGAGTCTGTCAATGGACTAAAAAACGGATTAGGGGTTTTGTACATTCCTGGCCGGATGGTATATTTCGGCAGTTGGTACAACAATATGAAGAATGGAGTAGGTCTACAAATAGAACTTGGAGATGAATCCATAAACGGATGTCCCAATGCACAATTCTATATGGGGGATTTTAGGGATGATAAAAAGAATGGCACAGGCACATGCTATGACGCTTATGGAACCCTCGTATACGATGGCACATTCAAGTATGATGAACCCACCCAGATTTATCCCAATCATCCAGAATATACAAAATATAGGTTTGAGTTTATCCGATATTCTAATGGTAACTTCTATTTGGGAGAGACTGTTGGGGGAAAACGAAACGGAAAAGGGATTCTAGTTTTGGCGAATGGCAATTGCTGGTATGGCGAATGGACCAACGGTGAAAGAGACGGTAGCGGATTCTTTATTCCAACAAACGGAGAAGTAGAACGCGGACGTTGGCGCGGAGATGAAAAAATCGATTAACCTTAAAAAATATAACGATGAAAAAACATTCAATATTAATCACTATCCTAATGTTGCTTGGTTGCATATACTCAACCAAAGCTCAGACATATTTCAGCTGTACACACAGATCAACATACTCAATAAATAAAGCATTAGATGGAGTATCTTTAATAAATGAATTCGACGAAAACTCTCTATTTGAAATGAATAGTCGCCGAACAATGATAGAACACACTTGTCCTAATATACAATCGGCTTATTATATCCAACAAGAATCTTATGATGAAGAGGATGAAGCATACACTTTTAAAGTGGTTTCAGATGCATCTAACGAATATATTTTCATTATCTCATTTATCGATATGAACATCAAAATACTCGGCACTGATAATGACGGGGACAACTTCTTGGTTGTATTCACGATCAAAAAGATTTGGACTAACTAATATTCTTTCTATCATCGATGTCTAATAATAAAATGAAACGACCACTCAGACTAAGATATACTATAAAAGCATTTATAATCTTTGCATTATCTATTATTAACTTTACTCAACTAAATGCTCAAGATACAATTCTCATTGATTCTACAATAACTATAGACCGAGGTCCTTGGTACGATACTCATAGTATCAAAATTATCGCACCCGCCCCATGGCTATATAATAGAATACTATACTGCCATGAGATTCAACAATTTGAATTAGACGAAAATCTAGACACCATTTGGAATGAGGACGTAATTATTACAAATCAATTAAATGATTCAATCAAAGAATCTACTGACGCGTTTAATAATAGCGGGATAATAACTATTAATAAAAAGTTGATCGGCAATATATTAAGTGGACCATTCTCAATAAATTATAGCGTCAAATATAATAATGGGGTCGGCGATGATTCTATATACAGATACTCCCTATCAGGAACCTATAAAGACGGTGTTCCTGATGGAAATTGGCGCATAGTTATATCTACAGAATCAGCCAACAATATTACTGAAAAAAATAACGAAGAATACCAACAAGTCTCTTTCGAAAACGGCCGTCCGATACAGATTAGCAATAGCAATTATCGACTGAATCTTGTAGGATCCAACATTAGTACAGGAACTATCAACATTGATTCTTCAACTAAATATGTAATCCGAAATAACATTGTAACTAACTACTACTATCGAAGAGACGATGAGCTTATTCGTATTGATGATTGGGAAACGAAAAATATAATTGATACTATTGCAAAGAACGGATTCCCCCAATACTCAGAACTTGTCGATAATGGATACACATCTGAATATTTAGATATTTGGCCATTAGATCGTTTCTATGAATTACTCGGAGAAAACTATGCTAACCTAAGTCATTTTGATCAAAAAGACTTGGATGCAGATAACGTTATTCGATATTATATTCTTAAACGCATTAATATATTCGGCAGCCACTCAGAAGCTGAAGAATACTACATGGCGCATCAATCCGAATATAAAAGAATCAAAGAATGCCGCTGTTTTGGCGATTCCGACAACATCCTGTACCTCAACTCCAACGACTATGAGTTTTGGCTAGAGTTTTCAAAGAAGCACCCCTATGAACCTCTCAATAAGGAAAAATGGCTTTCGAATGAAGTTTCCATGGTGGACTCTCTATTGTCACAACTGGTGCTACTAACCAGCAACAAAAAGGTTGGCAAAGTATCATTCAAGAGGAAAGATGAGAAATTATTATCTTATATCAACGGGGAATTCCAAAAATCCGGTGACATAAAAATAATTAACCAACGGCTGGCACCCTATTGTCCCATGGTTGGTTATTCCATATTACAAATTGACCAAATAGGAGAAACTGATAGCGCAGAGATTGCCTATACTTTTAATGTTAGCTGCGGAAAAGATCAAGGGTATGAGACTTATCGTTCAGCATTGATTATTCATGGCGGGAAGGTAAATATTACATCTTTTGATTTTTCGAAGGCTCAAAGAATTCGCAACGATTGGGATTCAATCAAAGTACTTCGATCCATTATTGTCAACAACACACATAATATTGATAGTCTTTCTAGAAAAAGCTTTTCTGACGTAAATAAAGTATATCAGAAACAATTAAGCAATACGAATCTTGAAATATCGAATAATTTGAAAG
>JAGHSE010000401.1 GCA_018066015.1 Candidatus Colivivens equi | reverse complement strand
TATTTGCAGTGATAATTAATATAAACAATTAAAAAGACAGCCTATCGAAACACTCTACGCATTATAAATTCTAAAATTTAGACAGATGAAAAATCTATCTGACGAACAACTTATTGTTCGTTTTGCGCAGGGTGAAAATGAAGCTTTCGACGAATTGTTGAACCGCTATAAGAATAGTTTATACAACTATATTAATTCTATTATCCAAAATAGAGATTTAGCGGAAGATATCTTTCAGGATACTTTCACCAAAGTTATTATTAAGATTAAATCCGGACAATATCAAGAGTCTGGACGATTTTCCTCATATCTTTTTCGTATCGCGCACAATAAGATAATTTCGATTTATCGCCAAGAGCAAACTGTTTCGCAAATAAATGAATCGGATGTCGAATATGATCTGTTTAGTAATAAAGAGATCTGTGATAGCTTTGATGAAGTGATACCTTCGCTCGAAGAATCAATGTGTCACAATCAGATATTAAACGATATCCGTCGTATGATTCATTTTTTGCCTGAAAACCAAAAAGAAATTATTTTGATGCGTTTTTATAAGGATATGAGTTTCAAAGAAATTGCTGATATATTAAATATTAGTATCAATACTGCGCTTGGACGAATTCGTTATGCGTTGATTAATATGAGGAAACTGGCAGAAGAGCATAATATTTCTCTTGCAGTATAATATTTGTTCCGTCCACACAATAAATAAAGCAGCTTCGCGTTCTTATATTAAGAGCGTTAAGCTGCTAATTATTTAATACATTATGTATATTTGCCTATGACGGAAATCTTTACTTCATTATCAAAACAAATCAGGAAAAACATCAAACAAACAGGCCCTAGCAATGAGACAATTGCTTCGCTTATGTTATTTGCCAGATGCTATAATCCTCAGAAAATTGAAGGTTCTACAAACATCTTTTGACCTGCAAATCCATCTAGGTCTTGTAAGGTAAGACCATATTTCAAATTCAATAGTTGAATGTGAGATATATTATCAGAAAGAAGATGTTCGTAATTATCAATTTGTTCTGCAAGTTCAGGCGCAATTAATATGACTTTGTTGCTTGACTTGCAGTTTTGTTTTGTCTTAATTGTTACAGGAATCTGTTTTCTCATAGAATCAACATAGTAACGGAATCCTCCTAGATTGTTTGTGAATCTTTCAATACGATCAATGATTGTAAGTCCAAGAACAGGCGGAATTGAGCAGTCTTCGATTCTAGAGTCAATATATTTGTCTATTTTTTCATTGAATTCCTGTCGAATTTGTGATAGAAGTGCATCTCCTTCACAGATTTGATTACTTGACAATAATTGGAGGATATTTACATATTCTGCCAATAGGTTTTCTTTGTCTGTTTCAATGACTGTCATTGTCTGCGCCAGATCTTTCTCTCCAAATATTCCATATAAAGAACTTGGATTGGTATCTTTTACAAGTGTTTCGACAGATGCTAATGCCTCGTCAAAGATGTTTTGATACATATCACATCTTTCTATGAGACTCGAGATTTCAGGAATCAGTTCGTTCAGCAACTTGATTGCAAAATCACATCCTGGGACAATTGTCTTCTGGATATAAAAATTGGTTAGGACTTCTCTGTATTTTGTGAGAATCTGAGAATCTTTACCCATCATTCTGCTGAAGATATTAAGACCATTCCATTGATCCTTTATATCCATCAGTTCCTGTTCGATTTCAATTGTCTCCTTTAGTTTCTCCGTTTTGAGATTCTGGATTTCCATTACTTTAAGTTGGAGTGCATTGATCAAACCTCTTACGATAGTTTTTTGTGCGTCAGGAGTAAATGGGTATTTCTGAACTTCTTGAGCAAAAACTTCTGTGATTATTGTCGACAACACAGTATTGTATTGTGTTGTCTTCTTGCTTTCAAGTTTGAAAAAATATTCAGTTCCTATTTCTCGGAATCTTCCTTGGTATAAAGTATCTGTACGCTGTCTGATCTTTAATAACCAATCTTCTTTTGGATAATCAGAAAGTCCGTGAAGTTGCAGTTCCACGTTTTCATTCCAAAATGATTCGACGGTAGTCCATTGACCATTGTCTTCAGAACTCAGCCTTATAAACATATCATCCTGAAGACATACACGAGATGTCTGTAGAGGAACGTTCGAAAGAATCTTATTGACGACTTCGTTGCAGAGTTCTATCTGGGTGTCATTATAATAGACTTTTGATTGTTTTAATACACAATCTATATAATAATGATGAAGGAATGTTCGTGTTTCTTGTTCTGGATAATACAAACCTTTTGTATTGAACGCACCAAAGATAGGAGGGAAGTCTATTGATACAGCCGGAATATTGTTATCTTCTTCTGTAAATAGTTCAGTTTGTTTAACAGGAAGTCTTGAAGATAATCTGTCAAACGATATGTTTGAATGAGTAATGTTGAAGATAAATTCCGCTAAAGTTTTTTGTGAGTAATCGTTATAAAGGAAGATTGTAGAAAGAAGACGACAATCAATATGGTCGGAAACAGCATTGTTAATCTCCACCAGATTTCTCCACACTGTTTTCTTGCACTCGTCGCTTACTTCTCCTAGGTCAGGAATCATGCAATATGCGAAAGAAGGATAATGATGATCAAAATCTGCTGTGAATGTCTTGCGTATAAGATGAAGAGTATTGATGCATGTCGATCCTTCTTCTTCACGCAAAAGATTGGCGCAGATATGGAATGTTATATCTTCGTCATTATTCTGCTTATTTCGTAGGAGTGTTACTTCATGAAGTAGTTCTCTTTCATCTAGAGGCTTAGTGAGAAAAAGCAATGTCGCATTTCTTCGATACAGTGATTCTGTAGCAAAGAGACGATATACTGGATTATCAAGTCGTGATTGATAATAATTTAAGAAAATTATGAGATGTTTCAATTTTGTTGCTTCTTAGTCATCATTTCTTGATAACAGTTACGACACAAAGGTTCATATTCCTGCATTTCTCCAAGTAATACTTGCTGATTACTGTTGGCTGTACGGAAAGAGTAGTTCGCTAAGTTTCCGCAATGTACGCAAATTGCGCGAGTCTTATATACTTCGTCGGCGATAGCAAGGAGATTAGGCATAGGCCCAAATGGATGACCGAGATAATCCATATCTAACCCAGCTACAATTACTCTAATGCCCTGATTTGCAAGTTTATTGCATACATCGACAATACCATCGTCAAAGAACTGAGCTTCGTCTATGGCTATTACGTCAAATCCTTGAGACATGAGTAAAATACTGTATGAATTCTCGACAGGTACAGCAGAATGAGCATGACGATTATGAGATACAACATCTTTGTCGCTGTATCGAACATCAATTGTCGGCTTGAAGATTTCGACGTTCTGCTTTGCGATTTTTGCACGACGAATTCTCCTTATTAATTCTTCTGTCTTTCCTGAGAACATGGAGCCGCAAATTACTTCTATGCCTCCGCGTCTTGATGGTTCTTTGTAATTATCTGTATTATTCATATATTGTAAATTTTATTCTCTTGGCATTGCAGAAACAACATTGATTGTGAAATCTCCGATTCTTTCACATTCCTTTATTATATCCATAAAGAGAGTGCTTTGTTGGAAGGAGATAGTTTGTTTGTCGATTTGTTCGAGTGTCGATACTCGTAACAGATTTCTGAGATTATTTATTTCATCTTCAATGTTATATGCTCTATTGGTCATTGTCTCTGTAGCTTCTTCCTTTTCAATACAGTTAACAAGATGAAGAAGTGCTGCATCGACTAATCCGAACATTTTTGAGATATTTTTCTTAGTTTCAATATCGAATGTAATTCCTTGTTCGCTTCGATGCTTTATTGTTATTGCAAGATGTTCAATGGAATCTGCAATGCTCTCCATTTCGTCAATCATTTTGAAAATGGCAAAAGTAAGTTGCTCGCCGTCAAAACTTGATACAGAAGTGCTTATTTTTCTAAGAAAATCGGCAATCTCTTCTTCAGCATTATCGCTTTCTTCTTCAAGTTCTTTTACTTGGTTGTAGAGATTGATTAATTTTACACTACCGTTAGGCTCGATTGACATACTTCTCACAAGACCGAACATTTTGTATGTTTCCTGTGCGTAAGATACAGCTTCTTGCTTTGCCTGAGAAAGAGCTATTTCTCCCGTGCCAATCATTCCGGAAGAGATATATTGAAGTTTGAATGGTTCTTTGTCGTCTCCCTTTTTACTAATCGCCCAAGTTACAGCCTTTTCAAAGTATCGGGTGAACCATACAAACAATAAAAGACTTATTATATTAAATAATGAGTGGAATATTGCGATAGATAATTCTGGATATTTGACTTGGATTAATTCAATAACATAATCGAAAATGGCAATGCACCATATTGCGCCAAGAATATTGAAAAGAAGATGGCTCAATGCGGTTCTTTTTGCCATTGCATTTGCTTTGAAAGATTTATACAATGGATTTATGCATGTTCCGATATTAGCACCAATTAGGAAGGCACAAGCAATTGGCAATGTAATGCTTCCGTTCATGCATAGTGTAACAGCAAGACAGAACGAAACGCTTGAGGCAGTAAATATTACAGTGCAAATTATTCCAATCAATACATACAAATAAATATTACTGCAGTATTGTAGGAGATTGATTTGTGGCGAGTACTGCATCATAATATTTATGCTGAATAAAATGAGAGAAATACCAATTATCAGTTCTCCCAAAGAACTTCTTTCGCGTTTGTTGGAGTTGTAGAGAGGCAATCCTATTGCAAACAACGGCAATGCATAGATTGACATTCCGAAATGGAATCCAAAAATTGTAGCTATCCAGGTCGTTACAGTTGTGCCTACATTGGCACCCATAATAACAGCAATAGCTTGTGCTAAAGATATCAACCCAGCATTTACGCAGGAAACGGCAGCCACAGTAGTTGCACCGGAACTCTGCAAAAGAGCAGTGGTAATGAATCCGGAAAGAACAGCATAGAACTTGTTTCCTTTAATGTCCGATATGATACCTCTGAGATGATCACCAGCTAGAGTTTGAAGTCCATCACTCATAGTTCTGATGCCATAGAGAAACATCCCTATGGAACCTAGAAAGATAAATATTTCAGTGACAGAACAATTCATGATTTTGCTGTGCTTTATCAAACGCAAAGATAATAATAATTGCAAAAATACCAAATGATATGACAGTAATTTTTCGTAATTTGTATGAAAAAAGTAGCGTTTTCTTTACATCTAAATAAATATTTAAATTTTTCCTTGGTATTTGAAATTAATCTTGTTATATTTGCATATAATTTTATGAAATTTTGAAACAAAGTATGACATTTACAGAACTCGCAAATCCTATTTTTGTTCGTGCTATCGATGATTATCATGTAACAGATAGCGTAGAAACACCTATTAATAATCCATACGAAGAAGGAAGCATTGAAAATAGATTATATTTAAAGTGTTGGATAGATACTGTTCAGTGGCATTTTGAAGATATTATTCGTGATCCTCAGATTGATCCTGCTGCAGCATTGGTTTTGAAGCGTCGCATTGATAAGAGTAATCAGGATCGTACAGATCTTGTAGAACAGATAGATTCTTATTTCCGGGATATTTATTCTTCTGTCAAGGTTTTGGACAATGCAACTATTAATACAGAAAGTCCAGCTTGGGCAGTTGATCGTCTATCGATTCTTGCTCTCAAGATTTATCACATGAAAGAGCAGGTTGAGCGTAAGGATGCTTCTGCAGAACACCTTCAGAAGTGTCAGGCAAAACTTGATGTGCTTCTCGAACAGCAGGTCGATCTTTCTTCTGCTATTGATCAATTGCTTGCTGATATTGAAGCAGGTAAGAAATATATGAAGGTATATCGTCAGATGAAGATGTACAACGATCCAAGTACAAATCCTGTTTTATACAAGAAATGATAAAATCTCAGCATCTTCTCATTACCCGCTTTTCTGCTTTGGGTGATGTTGCAATGCTTGTGCCAGTAGTTTATTCTTTGGCTAAACAATATCCTGATTTGAGAATTACGGTTCTCAGTCAGGATTTTATTCGTCCTTTATTTTCTTCGCTGCCTTCAAATGTAGATTTTATCGGAGCAAATGTGAAGAAGGATTATAAAGGAATCTTTGGATTAATCCAATTGTTCAAAGAAATTAAGAAAAAGAGTCATTTCACTGCTGTTGCTGATATGCACGATGTGCTTCGTACTAAAGTGCTTCGTCTTCTTTTCACATTAAGTGGTGTTAAGACAAAGCATATTGATAAACATCGTTCTGGTAAGAAAGCGTTGTGCAGATCAAACAATAAACGCTTTGTGCAGCAACCGACTTCATTCGATAATTATAAAGAAGTTTTGTCAAAACTCGGTTATCCTGTAACTTTGGATTTTAAGTCTATAATTCCTATTAATCAACATGTTACTAAAGATGATAATTTAGTAGGAATAGCTCCGTTTGCTGCTCATAAAGGAAAGATATATCCTCTTGAAAAGATGTCTGGAGTAATACGTTTGCTTATTGCAAAAGGAAAGAAAATTTATCTTTTTGGTGGAGGAAAAGGTGGAATGGAAACTTTCCATAATTGGCAAGATACATTCGGAAAAGATAACGTTGTTGTTGTCGGAGATATTATCAAGTAAGATTTACTTGCATAGATTCGGTTAATGTCTTCTCTTTCTTGTATGTTTTCTATGGATTC
>JAGHSE010000314.1 GCA_018066015.1 Candidatus Colivivens equi | reverse complement strand
TGTGGGCGCAGGAATTTTGAGTGGACCTGACACTAGTACGAGAGGACCGTGTTGGACTAACCTCTCGCGTACCGGCTGTTCCGCCAGGAGCATCGCCGGGTAACCAAGTTGGGAACAGATAAGCGCTGAAAGCATCTAAGTGCGAAGCTGGCCACAAGATAAGAATTCCATATTAGGGTAGTCATAGACGATGACATAGATAGGCTACAGGTGTACGCATGGTGACGTGTTCAGCCGAGTAGTACTAATCACCCGAACACTTCTTTTTGCAAGGATCTGCTTATTTGATTAAAACTTTTCCAAGATGTCAATTTTGCCGTATGGTGTAATGGTAGCACGCGAGATTCTGGTTCTCTTAGTCTGGGTTCGAGCCCTGGTACGGCAACAAAAAGCAGCAATCGAAATTTTTCGGTTGCTGCTTTTTGTTTTTATATACATATTATATATGAAAATCATAAACTGGCTATTTCCCGTTATTGCTTTTGTTCTTGCAGTCTCTTCATGCAACGAAAATGAAGCAGTTAGAGAGATGCTAGATAATACAGAATGGTCAATAAAACATAAGGCAAGTACAGAATTAACTCATGTTTGGACTAGTAGCATCAATGGAAACTTGAGCATAATTGCCGACAAGACATTGTTCGGTCGAGCAGCAGGAGAAAAACCTGAGCGATCGTTTTAATGTACGGGATGTTAATTCTTGTGTGGTATCTTCACCAGAACTTGAAAATGCAAGGATAATCTACAATGCCAAAGATAGTGTTCCGGTGACAATTGATGATTATTTCGTGCAAGGTAGTTGCCTTGGCTATTGCTATGCCTTCTATCTGGCTGATATTCCCGAAGAAACATACAAGGATCTCACATTTACAATATCTATACCTGTCGAGAACAAGTATTATATGAAGTATTATAAAGATCTTGAAACATCTTCAACAGCAAAGTTACAAACGGAAGAAAAGATTCTTTCAGCGTCGAAAACCGTGTACTTCGGAGAAATGTCCGAATTGACAAAATATACCGCTGCCGTAAAGGATTCTGGAGGTTTCGTACACTTTCTTGAATTACATTTAGGTTCTAAAGACTTTTAATTGCCAAATAGTATTTACTTGTTTGAGTACAGAAAGGAAATAAAAATTCAACAAATTCGAGATATAGGCATTATTTAATAAAACTATTAGGTAATGCCTAGCAATTATCCTTAATGAAATAACATAAAAAGAATCTAAACCTATCTTATGAAAGATTTCTTCTCAGAATTCTGTGATATTCCGATATGAATAACTATATTTGCAGTGCTAATGTTCAGTTAATACTATGAAACGTCTGTTCTCTTTCATATTATCATTGGTCTTGTGCACTGTGGCTCTTGCCAATGCCACTAACCGCAAGGTTGTTAAAGCTGCATCGACTACTGTGGAACAGGTGACGCACTACTATCCTTATGGTGGTGTGATTGGCGACATCAGTGCCGAGGAAGAATGCAGGCAGAAATACAAGTTCGAGGGCAAGGAACTTGACAGGAGCTTCGGGCTGGACAATTATGACATCCATGCGAGGAACTACTTCGCGATGCTTCCGATGTGGGACAGGGTGGATCCGCTGGCTGAGAAATACTATGGAATCAGTCCGTATGCTTACTGCGGTGGGGATCCGGTGAATAAGGGGGATTATATGGGCGATAGTGTTTGTGTGCTACTTAAATCTGAAGGAGCTTGCGGCGTTGGTCATCTGGCAATGTTGATTCAGAATGAAAAGAAAGACAATAATTGGTATTTATTCTCAAAAAACGGATACGCCTCATCTCCAAGCTCAGAATCAGATTTGCATAAAGGAGTGTATTCCTCCCCAGAAGAGTTTATGAAACAAGAAGCCGACAAAGGGTACACAGATGCATTTGTTATGGATACAGGAAAAGGAAAAGATGCAATTGCAATGGAAACAATGGAAACAGAAATTAATAAACCATATTCTTTATTGTTTTCAAACTGCGCACAAGCTGTTCAGAAAACATTACAAACAATTGGACTTTCTCCTGGATACTTTATGTCTGCCCCCAATAATAACAATATCTTTCCATCCCAAGAGGAATTCATAATAAGGAATGTTTTACCAATCAAAACTTTCGAAAATATAAAACAACAAAATAGTGGACGAGAGTTATGAAAATTCATTTGAGTGAATGGCAGCAAGAACTACTATACATAGGTATTCTTTCTATAGTTAGTTTCCTTTTCTTTCCAATCGAAGGTCTTATATGTTGGCCGATTGCAATCATATATCTATTTTTAATTTTTAAAATAATAAAATTACTCGTAAAGTCCCTTGTCGTATTTTATTCGAGAAGACAAGTATTTGCAATGTTATTGTTACTTCTTGCGAATATCGCTTGTCTTATAGTCTGTTGGTTATTCCCTTTTACTGTACTTGGAACACCATACCAGTATATTGAACGAGAAGAATCAATAGAAAAAGGAGTATTCTTGGGAGATTATCAATTAGTTGATTCTCCATTGCCAGCTAATATTTTCAAAGATCATTGCTCTGCATGGGTACAATATAGTTGTAAATATAAAAATTATTCTGAAAAATTGAGAGGCAACTTAATTGTTTACAAACAGGCGTATGATATGTGTATATCTTTTTCGAACTTACATGATTTGATTCCAAATGGATATTTCCAACAATGGAAATTATGGAATCATGGAACACGCCAAATCGATAACTATTATATTTTTTATCATCGTCAAAACATTCAAGATAGTATAACTATGCCAATATTTAATATGAATGATAGTTGCATTGGTGAATTAGTCTTTGTAAAACAGTAACCATAAGAGAATCAATGGTAAGGTTACTATAACCTTTCATAATAATAACATCAGGATTTTGAAAAAAATCTTTACCCTAACTACACTTGTTTCACATGACTAATAACAATTTCCAATGAAAATATTATCAACTTTATTTATAGCATTATTCCCAAGCCTTTATCTTTTCTCCCAGGTCCCTCTCACGACCTTGAACAATACCCTACGTCATGGAGACATCCTTTGTAAGATTGAGGTCCCATACGTAGAGCAGGGAGATAGAGGCAGTGATGCAGTCTGGTATCTTCCAGAGATCCCAGAAAAAGGAAAGGAGCATCTGCAGACGATCAACTCCAATACGGATACCATAGCAGTATATGAGGAAGGAAGAATCCTTCACTACCTTGCAAAGGGAGATACATTGCTGCTTAAAGGTCAGCAAAGTCCAAGAGCATATAGGATCTATTCGCAGGAGCGTCCGTATATGCGCTATCCATTCCTGTATGGAGATAGTATCTCCGGCAGTTATAAAGGAGATTGCCGGGATGAGAATGAATACTACATGATGGAATTCCATACCATTTTGTACATCAAGACGGAACAGTTATGACTCCTGATGAAATTGAAGAAATCTGTAAATTAATGAATCATGGTACAATTTCTAAATAGTTTATGCATATTGTTTTTTCTTGTTTCAATTTCATGTTGCAGCGTGGGACAATACACTCCAACTGATAAAGAGGTTATTGCTGTTTCGCTAATAACAAATAAAAATGATTTTGGAATCAATTTTGGTAATGCACAAATGGATGATAGTCCGGAAGATTTCTTATCAGCACCATCTTCTATGTTGAACGTAGTCTCTGTTAATGACGAAAAAAGTAGAGCTTTGATTAGCTCTCTTCTTGATTCCTCAATTGTTGCAACTGCTGACAATAAGCTACCTACATATGATACAGATGTTGTAGCTGTTATAGAATACAAGAATCTGTTAAAAGATACTATTGGCATTTCTTATGACACAGATAGACCTGTTATTATAGGAAATACTCTGTGTTACAATACAGCTTTAGCTGATTATTTGATACATCTATTATGCTTAAAAGACGAACGAATAAGAAATTATAGAAAGAATAGTTTGCATAATGGCAAATACAGCTACTTTAGTAAACCACAATTTTCTGAACTGGCGCTGTTCCCTCCAGATTATGGATATTTTCAAGGAACAGAATTGGAATCTTTAGCAAAAGCTGTTCAATTGGAAGATACCTCTGAAATCAATACAATTTTATTGAGATATCCCAATATTATCAATAAATGTTATAGTAATGAAGACTCAACACTTGTATATAATGTACAAACCGCAGGAGCCCGAATTGTCACTTCTTGTATAAAATATCAGCAGTATGACATCTTGTTATTTATGCAAAAAAAAGGTTTAGACTTAGAGCTACAGGATGGCCGTGACTTCGGTTATACTGCATTGATGACAGCTTGCGAAAACTCTCATTATATGAAAATGGCCAAGGCTCTAATAGATGCTGGCGCACTCATTGATAACCCAATAGAAAACTCTACTTGTGCTACTCCTTTACAAGTCTGCGCTGTTTGTCGAAACATTCTTATGGCCGAGCATCTTATTAAGCTGGGAGCAAATATAGATACAAGGAATAGAATAGGACAGAATGCTTTTGACCTTGCCATGATAAAGCGAAATTACAAGATGGCATATCTTTTCACATTATATCAACACAAACAGGATCTGGTCACAGTGAAAAAAGGTACAAAGGTAACTATTGTAGAATATATTAATGAACATCCCGCAAAGTGTAAAGAAGATCAAAAATATGCTGAATTACTATGCCAACGTCAAAGAATACTTCAAAGATGAAAAAGCTTTTTAATCCGTTATACAACACAGTTTGGTTTCAACCTTGCGTTGTACTGATTGTTTCATTTGCATTTTTCTTTATATTTACGCATAATGGACTTATCTTCATTCTGGATTTAATACTACCATTTTTATTATTACCATGGATGATAAGAGTTTCAGCGAGCCTGTTGCAACAGCGTAAATATGTCAAAGCCATTATTGTTATTATGGTTAATCTACTGTCTGTTGGGATATTTTGGCTGTTTCCATATATCTTTTTAGCAGGATATTTGCCTAAGTATGAAGGATCAGTAATGGATGAAAAAAGTTCAAAAGACTTCGGTATTCACATAGCCACATATTCTTGTTTGAATGATTGTGTGTTGGATTCTATTTATCTCAAACCTGTTTTATGGACACAATTCAGCAATGATTATGTCAATCTTCAAAACAAGGAAGAAATTATTGTATATCCAAAATTTATTTGCTATTCATGCAGATTCGGTGACGAAGACAATTTTCAAAAAATGGTGAAAGCTGGTTATAATGTAAATTGGCCTAGATATTATTATACAGATGATAATGGTTGCAGATATTCTTTCGTAAAATTTGGTGTGAACGCAGCAGATGTGAAAGATACAATTACAATGTATTTGAAGACAACAGAACCTCCTTACCATATAATTGATTCCTTAACCTTTATACGAAGCACTGATACTAATATTCCTGATTGGAGTAACAACCTTGAGGAGCACCATAGATATATAAGCAGATCAATGAAAGAGAACTTTTTGGATAAAATCTACTACCGTTACTTTTGGTCAGAAATTATTCATTAATGATAAATCAAGACAAATTGGAGACTTTTGCACTTGTAATAATTGATCGGAAAGAGCAAACTCTCATCTACGCGCTACGATGACAACTTCTGAGTCTGGGAGTTCTGATCGTAGGCCTACGACGATAACTCTTGTGAACGGGAGCTGTAATCGTAGCAAGTTGACGATTACACCAGAAAAAAAGAGTAGCCATCGACGCGCGTAGACGAGTACTTGACGATTTGTAGAGTAATAATCTACGACCTACGAAGAGTTCTCGGGAATTCCCGTGGACTGATTGACGACCGTCGAAGACTTCTCGGGACTTCCCGAGAACAAATTCCCGACCGTCGATGACTTCTCCGGACTTCCGTTTGTCTGATCGACGCGTGTCGATGAGAGTACAAGATTTAAGTTTTAATAATATTCTAAAAAAAGGACCAGCTATTGCTAATCCTTTTTTGTTTTTAAATAATTCGGAGTGCGTGTTCCTGCAGCTCGGAACAATTATTAATAATTTTTTTCACACTCCACGGAAACATTTCTCTTATTGGCTATCTTTGTGCTGCACGGATTTGCTCTTATTCTTTCATTTCTTTTGGCGCAAAGATATGAGATATCTACGATGTTATGAATTTCCGTTGATTATTTATTAAGAGAGCTGCGATAAGTAAAACTTATATTATCAGTGTTGGCTTATGGAAATCAGGCAATTAAAATATTTTGTAAAAGTTGCGGAAACCGGTAGCTTTTCTGAAACTTCAAGGCAGATGTGTATTTCTCAAAGTGCGGTTTCGCAGCAGATAAAGGCTTTGGAAGATGAGTTGGGAGTACAGCTTTTCATTCGTCAGTCAAGGAATGTGCCTCTTACCGAAAATGGAAAGGAACTTTTGCCGCTTGCACGCCAAGTGCTGTCGTTTCTTTCCGATTGCAATGAGCGGTTGAATGCTTTGAAAGGTTTATTATGTGGCGAGATTAATATTGGCCTTACATTTTCAATGGAGCCTTTCCTACGTGAGACGATCATAGACTTTATGAAACAGTATCCTCGGGTTCTGATCAATATTTATTATAAAGGAATAAATGAGCTGATGGAGATGCTTCGGGAGAGTGAGATCGATGTTCTTTTCTCAATGAAACCACCCGTGTATTATGACTACGTCGATTCTCAGCCTGTGACGGAGTACCATCTTGCTGCAATAATGCGTTCAAATCATGTACTTGCAAATCGAAGCATATTGACATTTAAGGATCTTGAAAGGCATTGGCTGGTTCTTCCGGAAAAAGGAATAAGGGAGAGAAATGCAATAGAAACTTTATTACAGACAGATACGGGAAAGCTGAATGTAAGATCATACATAAACGATCAGAATGCGTTGCTGAATATCATTGAAGCAACGAATTGCATAAGCATTCTTGCCGAGCAGTCAATCAAGGACCGACCTCTGTTGAAAGGCATACGCATATCCGAATTGTACACACCCATTCGTGTATATGCACATTTTAACAAGGACGTAATTCACAAAAACAGTGTCGATGTTTTCCTAAAGATGCTGAAAGAGTCTTCCACTTTATATGCAATCAGGAATCGGATATAATGATTTCTGTCGTTCATACCTTTTTTGTTTATGTTGTTTAATTAAAAAGTTATCGTATTATCTCATATTTCTTTCAGACATTATCATTGTAGCCGATTTATGTTTAAAAGTTTTGTG
>JAGHSE010000106.1 GCA_018066015.1 Candidatus Colivivens equi | reverse complement strand
CAATTATTGAATATCCAAAATATTTGTCATTCGATTCGTTTAGGATAATTATTTCTGAAATATTCAAAACATTCAGGATGTTTTTTTAGTTGGAATGAATCGTCACACAATGTTTCAACGCTCAGTTTTTGGTAGTTATCACAATTGAAATCATTAATAATCGGTGTATCAGGAACATTAAGAAAATGAGAAATAGTTTGCAAAGCCATCTTTGTAGCAACAAACTTACCATTTTGTGAATAACCTGCAATGTGTGGGGTAGCAATGATGGCTTTATTAAGCAAATCTGCATTGATGTTTGGTTCATTTTCCCAAGTATCAATGATAGCACTATGAACTATACCTTTATCAATCGCTTCAATCAAAGTCATTTCATTCACCACACCACCACGGCTAGTATTCACTATCACTGGTTGTTGGTTTAAGTGACTAAAAAATTTTTTATCAGCAATATGAAACGTCGGTTCAGGTCCATCATAGGTAAGTGGAACATGAAATGTAATAATATCTGCCTTACTTCCCAATTCCTCTAATGATACATTTTTTAGGGGGAGGTCACACTTTGTAAAGTCTTTGAATGGATCATGACAAACCACTTTAAGTCCAGCCTCAACGGCATTGCGTGCTACTATACTTCCAACATGTCCTACTCCGACTATTCCTATTGTTGTTATATCATGTACTTTTTTCTCCCTAATATATATAAGTGTGTTTTTGATATATGTTGCCACTGAATTTGCATTACATCCTGGACAGTTATGCCATTCCACACCATGTTGTCTGCACCACTCAATATCAATATGATCATAGCCAATAGTAGCAGTTATAATCAATCGCACTTTACTTCCCTCTAATAAATGTTGGTTGCAATGTGTACGGGTGCGTATCACCAATATGTCTGCATCACGAACATCTTTGGCCTTGATTTCACTGCCTGAAATATATACTGTATTGGGTACAATACGTTCTATTGTACCTTTTATAAAAGGAATTTTATCATCAATTACTGCTTTCATAGTTGATATGCAATTAAAAAAACGGCATGCGAAATACAATCACAAGCCGTTTGCTGTCTGCTGTAGCGAGAGAGGGTCACGATCCCTCGACCTCCGGATTATGAATCCGACGCTCTAACCAACTGAGCTATCTCGCCAAAAGCGACTGCAAAGGTAATAAATTAAAACGACAACGACAACTTTTTTTACCATTAGTTTTCTTTTTACCTCGAAAAACACGAAAATTCAGTTCTTTTTATCTCACGCAGAGGTGTCAACTGTTTTTGGTATCTCACGCAGAGGCGTCTCAGCGCACATCATAGATGGGCGAGATTGAGTTAGAAGAGCAGGTCTGCAAAACTTGTTTTGTAAGAAATGCTCTGCTAACTAAATCGTACCAGCAAAGCTGGCTGAGACGCCTCTGCGTGAGATTGAAAAGTTGTCGCCTCTGGGTGATAATACGTTATTATGTTAATCATCCATTTTATTTTTTTGAGTATGTCAATTTTACAAATTGCTATGAAGTAGTTTTTTGTTGTTAGAAAATACTGGGATATGTTCTATTGTGACTGGTATGTTGATGTATTGTCCACCAGTATAGCGAGTGCCTGTCCAGAAATCATACCAACCAGACTTGTTTTGTGGCAGATAGACTCGGAGAGATGCTGTCTGTGCAGGTAGTATGGATTGATAAACAGGACAGATGAGCAGGTTATGACCAAACATATACTCTGTGTCCTGACGCAGTGCTTCTTCATCGTTGGAAAAGTCAAAGAAGAGTGGACGCATTAGTGTGTAGTCATCAGTAGAAACCATACTTGCCTCTTTATATATATAAGGTATGAGTTTGTGGCGCAAACGAATTTGTTCGATAAAATTCTTCTGTACTGATTCTGGGTAGTTCCAAGGTTCGGTGTTGCTCATATATCCGTGAACTCTCATAAGTGGTAGGAATACCGATGTCTGTATCCAGCGCAACATACGTTCATGGTATTCAGCATTGGTGTATTGATCTCCAGGACGGAAGAACCCACCTGCATCATAAGTCCACCAAGGTATTCCAGTAGAAGCGAGTCCGAGTCCTCCGCATATCTGGCGTCGAAGAGTTTCCCAATCATTGCCTACATCGCCAGACCAAAGAGCAGCACCATAACGTTGTATTCCAGGAAATCCTGAACGAGTGAGGATGAATGGTTGAGCTTGACCTGCTTCTAATGCTCCTTCATATACAGTCTGGCAGACCATAAGAGGATAGACATTGCGTACCATCTCACCAGGAATGGTGTTGTTGCAGACTTTACGTCCTACTAGGTCATCGTTCTCTGGTTCGGTTGCGTCTTGCCACCAGCAATCTATATCGGTAGGGATAATCTTCTCACGGAAGTTTTTCCAATAATATTGAGAGGCTTTGGGGTTAAAGAAATCAATCCAGTCAGTGCCGTCTATATAATATCCGCGTGTTTTGGCTTCACGACCTACTTCACAGTTCTTGTCTATCTTTGACCATACAGAAAGCATTAGACGTACATCCATTGAATGGAGTTCTGACATCATCTGTTTAGGATTTGGATAATATTGTTCATCAAATTGCATTGCATTCCAACCATATTTTCCCCACCACTGCCAGTCTTGTACAATGACATCAAGTGGAATATTTTCAGAGATAAATCGTTTGGCTGTGGTTATTATCTCATCTTGACTGTGAAATCGTTCTCTGCAGTGGATGTATCCTAATGCCCATTGTGGCATAGGAGATGCCTTGCCTGTAAGTTGACGGTAGGATGATATGATTTCATCAGGAGTACCTACAAAGATCGTGAAATCTATTCGTTCTGCTACTGGAGAACGAAAAGTGGTGGTGTTGTCTATCTTTTCCCAATAAAGTGTGGGCTTGTCGCCACGTGAGCCATTGACTACCACCCTGTGTGTCCCTTTTGTTAGATGAGTCGTAATGGATGTAGTTGGTGGCAACCATGTGTTGTTGACATCTATTATAACTTTATCGTCAAGAGACATCCAGTGTTTGCGTGCCATTTGTTGTCCTACATCTAAGAGAAGAGTGTAGTCACCATCTGAATCAATGTTGATGTCGGCTGTAAACGAATCACTTCGACGTACCTCACGACGATTACCATGAGTGGATGTGGCATTGACAACTTCAGTTGTGTGTTCGGCATTTTCTATAACTCTTAACTTGACAGAATGAGAACAAGGGTTGAACTCAGTGAGTCCGTAGTTATTCCAGAGAATGGCATAACCATTGCTGGAGATGAGCATAGGAATAGATATCTGTGTGTTGACTTGAGTGAGTCGGCGTGTAAGTCCATACACGTTAGTATATCCGTCTTGAAACTGACCTAATCCGTATTGGTATTCAGTACGACTGAGTGGTGACTGAAATGACAGTTCGGCTATGTTAGTGGGTTCTCCCTGAATTGTAGAGGGAGTGAGAGATATGTTGGTAGATTGAAACACGATTGTGCCTTTCTTGTTCTTGACAATGATATTGCCGTCGGTAGTTTCTGACACGTTGAAGTTGGTCTTACCTGTATAGGATGAGTTATTGACATATATCCATTCAGGTAGGCGTGACGTAGTGGTTGAGGACTGTATTCGTACTGCGTTGCGTGTGAGCGGAGTGACTATGTATTTTGCCGACAATGATAACGACAACGACAACGACAACGTCAATAGCGCAAAGCGAGGGGTTAGAACAAACAAAGTTTGCCGGGTTCTTTTTATTGTTTTCACTTTATTAATATTTTCTTACCATTATGAATATAAATTCCTTTAATTGAGGGTATTTGACCATTTGTGATGCGTGTGCCGTTGAGATTGTACACACCATTGTTGAGGAGGTTGTGCCTATCTAAATTGATTGGTTCAATAGCATTGATAGGATTTTCACCATCATCGCTGAGGAATGCGCCTGTGAGATAGATGGAATTGCCTTCTGTGGCAAATCCGACTGTTGAGATGTGAGATAAATCTACTGTAGATGGTATATTCTTGAGGTCAATTACATTGCGAGTCTTTGCTTCCAAATTTTTTACATAACATCCTGGAGTGCTTTTCTTGGCATCGTAGATTCTCAATTTTGTGGATGATGATGGTGCTTTCTTAAAATCAATGACAAGATAACGAGCTTGTGAGAGGTCGGCTGTTTTGTGGAAATACCATCCTGCTACACCACCTTTCGCAGATGAGAGAGAAATCATATTGCCAGACTGTAAGACTTTGCCTTCAAGGAGAATATTTGCATCAATCACGTTTTTATCCATTGGAAATACTCCGTCAGTAAGTGAATCACCTATTTCTGCTATATCAATGCTACCTGCCTCTAAACACTTCAACATTTGTTCTCCGTATCGCCTACCTAGAATACGATAACCTTCTGCTGTGAAATGTACATTCTGTCCGTCAAGAGTTGACATAGGACATCCTGCAGAGGAAATGACGTATGAATTCTTGATGACAGTAGGGAGTTTTGCTATAACTGCATTATGTCCCCAACAAGAGCCTCCCGCCTCCTTGCTCACTGTTTCGCCAGCAAGAAGTGGTACGTCTTTGGCTTCCAAACCAAGGTCGGTAAGTAGGTTGTTGTATATGAGCTTTACTTTGTAAATCCAATCAGCCTGACCATTGTTGGTCTCACCCTGATGAATAAGAATGCCTTTGATTACACCACTTTTCTGGGCTTGTTTAGCACATTGCAGTAATGCTTGATAAGGTTGGTTCTTGTATTCCTGCATGATATTCATGTACCATTGCTGTCCGTAATTTGACAAACTCTGATATCCAGGATAATCAATCATATAGTTCTTGTCGAAAAACTCAATTGCCGTACCTGCTACAGCAACGTTGATAACACCAATAGTGATGGAATCAGGAAGATTTTCAACAAGTGTTCTGCCAAAATAATCTACTGGACAAAGGCCTGTGGATTGGCGACAAAGTGGGGGTATGGCTTTATACCATACATATTGCCTGCGTGACGGACTATTAAATGAGACTGCTGCCATCATTTTGTAACGGTCACTTATATTTTCTTTATCCTGTTTTTCAGGAGTGGCTTGTCCTTCCATATTGGACTGACCAAAACATAAGAAAATATAGAAGTTAGAATCAGGCTGTGCCATGACTTTGGACATAAACCCAAACGACATGGCACAGAATAATGTAGTTGTAAAAATGATTCTAACAGACTTTTTGAAATTAAATCTATTAGTCATAAATTTTATTTTGCGTCAAACAAATATTTTAAATTCCATTTAGAGTTATCTGTACTCATATCAAATTTAGCAATCGCAGGAGTACAGTCACCAGCTGAAATGAGAGCGAGAGAACCCTTCACGTCTTCAAGACCAACGAATTGCTGAATCTTTGGCATGATACGGTATGTTCCGTCTGTGAGTTGGTCAATGCGCCACATTTGTT
Organism: Candidatus Colivivens equi; assembly: GCA_018066015.1. Lineage (GTDB taxonomy): Bacteria > Bacteroidota > Bacteroidia > Bacteroidales > Bacteroidaceae > Colivivens > Colivivens equi. Next base: position 1,473 of record JAGHSE010000106.1, on the reverse strand, counting down.
CTCTTGCACCTGTATATTTAGGTACTGTGATAACTTCTGCATTTTCGTTGACTGCAAGTGCACGATTAGTACCTGCAATGACGATTTTGTAGTAAGAACCACCAAGATAACCTGCAGAATCAGGAATGGCAGTAATTTCCCACTGCTGATGAGGACGAGCCATGTAGTCTGCCATACGTGCATAGATATTACCCTTTGGCCATGTGTCATATACATCAAGAAGTTTCTGAGGTTCTACTGGTTTTGGAGCAGTTTGTTGAGGAGCTTGCTGAGGAGCACCACCGAATCCACCGAATCCAGCAGGAGCACCAGGAGTACCAGGAGTACCAGCAGGACGACCAGCACCTTGTGGAGCGCCAGGAGCACCAGCAGGACGATTAGCAGCTTGTCCGTTTGCAGGACGAGGACCACCAAATCCGCCGAACATACCCATTCCGCCGAACATACCCATTCCGCCTCTTGCACGTTCAAGACGAATGAAGTCAACAGAGAGTTCGAGTGAGTATCCACGACGTACAGATTCTATTTCATACTTACCTTCGCGAAGAAGTTCACCAGCAACTGGCCAGTCATTTACCCAAAGAAGAGGACGAATACCGAGTGTGCTACGACCTCCTTGGTCATAGTCTGCCTCAAAGTGGCATGACATCTTTTCTACACCTTCTTCAATAATAGTGCGTCCGAAGTGACCAGGGCCTGCTAGTCTTTCACTTGCACCGATTACCATCTTACCACCACCTTGTAACATGTCGCGACCTACATTGTCAATGAAAGGACCATTCACACTGCGAGAACGACCTACTACAATATTGTATGTAGAGTTTACACCATCACAGCATGTGCCATGAGTGCCAAGAAGATAGTACCAACCATTGTGATAAATCATATCAGATGCTTCACAGTCAATTGCTACATCCTTTGCTTTATTACCCTTTACTCGTTCACCAGTCTTAGGATCAAGTTCTACTTGGCGGATGAATCCAAAGTAAGTACCGTAAGTCAACCAGAGACGACCAGTCTGTGGGTCAAGAAGAAGACCAGCATCAATTGCATCGCAGTCTTCAAGGTCACCTGAATTAGCTACTTCAATAGGTTCTGTGAATTTGAAGTCAGGAGATTGAGGGTCAAGTGTTTTATTCCACATAGTGACAACATGACCAGCATGACCACCACCAAGACCACCACCTGTGGTACTGTATGCTATAAGATAGCGGTCACCAATCTTCATTGCGTCTGGAGCAGCACCAACACCTGGGCGTTCTGCACCACTATGCCAACTCCATCCGTCTTCAGAGATGAGTCCTCCACCTCCTGTACCGAATGTATAATACTTTCCGTCGCATTCTACCAAAGTTGAAGGGTCATGAATGAATGGTGCACCAATCTGAGCCTTAATCTCACCAAAACTGAGTGCTAAAAGTCCGAAACTAACAGCTAATATCTTTGTTTTCATATTTTCTATTTTTATATGTT
>JAGHSE010000397.1 GCA_018066015.1 Candidatus Colivivens equi | reverse complement strand
AGTCTCACGCAGAGGCGACTCAGACAACTTTGTTGTTTTAATTTAGTTAGCAGAGCACTCCTTGCAAACAAGTTTGCAGTATTACTCTCTACCTAAATTACAAACACATCATAGATGTGTTCTGAGTCTTTGCAGAGAAAGCAGAGAGACGCAAAGGATTCTCGTCCAGCGAAGAAGACAGTGCTAGGTGTCAACTATATTCAGTTCGCTTAGATCTTAGCTTAAAGAATAAATAATTTACGATTAAATTTACGGGCATTTACGTTTAAAATAAAATATAGATGCCTACGGCGTAACGTGAATTACCGTGAATTATCCGCGAATTATCCGTGAATTAATTCTCTGCGTGAAATACCAGAAACAGTCGCCTCTGCGTGAGGAACCAAAAAATGCAGGAACTATAAAAAAATACACACCGAACAAATACATTTCAGGAAAAAAAACTATCTTTGCAATAATTAATAATCAACAATTAAAAATATGCAAAAGAAACTCGACAAAAGTTCCGTATTCTTTATTGTCATCGTGGCAATACTCGGACTCCTGACAGTTGTTCGTACTGTAGTGACAGCCGTCATGTACTTTAACCTTCCATTATTTATTATCCATATTATGGAAGTTCTATGTTTTGTATGGGCACTTTACTATGCACTCTGCAACAGCGCAAAGTCTAGCAAGTTCTTCAAGTCAACCATCATCATGCTCGCAGCTACATTCGCTATGGCAGCATCTCTTGACCCTGAACTCACATTCCTACCACACACTTACGCTCATCCTCTACTTTCCTTCGTTGCTGTTGCCGGACTTACTGTTATCTTATGCAAATGGGAAGACTTTGCACTATGCAAGGTAGTTTCTATGGTAGTCATTTTAGCTTCTATTGCTATCGCAGTCATTGTCACAGTTCTACCTCTTGAGACTACAGACCCAACTGACATCAAGGAACCAATCCTTCAGATTATGGCAGCAGTTTATACTCGTCCACTGCTCACTATCTGTATTCTCGGTAGCTATATAGCCCGTATGTCAAAGAAGATTAATAAAGAACAATAACAGCAAAGAATCACATAAGTGGTATTCTAATAATCCCCTACAAAAATAAATAATTAACAAACTATGGGTGTTATTGCTATTTTGATACTAAAATGTAATTAATCGAACACCCCCTAATAACAAGAATGAATATGAAAAAGATACTATTGATATTTTGCATGACTTTGGCAACATTCGTTGTAGCCAATGCACAAAATGATGAAATAACCAATGCTACAATCCTTGAACTGCTCGGCGAAGGGTTCTCATCTCAAGAAATCATTGGAATGATTGAGACTAGTTCTACTCGCACCATCAACTACAGCATAGACTTCATGCGCAAACTCAAGGCAGCAGGCGCTGACGCAACACTAACTACATTCATCCAGAAAATCGCAAAGGCCGACAATGGTTATGAAGGTGTTCTTTGGTGGAATACCGGAAATAATGGGAAACCACAGAAAATTTATCGTTCACAGTTTGAGAAAGAACAAAAAGGGTTTAGCCTTGGAACTCTCGCTCTTGCTGCTGTTACAGGAGTTGCTGTTGGTTCTGCTATCTCAGGCGATGCACCATCCTCAGGTGTCGGTGCTGCTCTCGGTGCTGGTACTGTTCTTCTTGCTTCATCTGGAAAAGATATCGAGAAACTCTGCATCATGGGTGCTAAATCTAAGAATGTAGTTCGCACTAAACAACCTATCTTCCGTTTCTATCTACCAAAACATGACCCTACCAGTTTTCAGAAGGAAGCAGACAACTGGTATTACGGTATCATGAATGAAATTCAGAGTCCTAATGAATTTCAGATTGTCAAGATGAAAACAAAGAAAAACCGTCGAGTATTCACTGATGGCGCATCTTGGGGTGTCGCAGGTTTCTCAAGTTCAAATTCCAAAGGTCGTGTAGTCGTTGATTTTGCTATTAATGAAATCAATAACAATACTTTTGAAATCACTTTCAATCAACCTCTCGAACCTGGAGAATATGTATTCTTCTGGAAGAATGGTCTTGCTAACGAAACATTCAAACAACACGTTTTTGGATTTGATTTCTGTATAGAGTGAACTATTCAAGATTCTTAAGTTCAGATATGTTTGATTTTTAAACATAAATTGTTTATTCTTTTTATCTCACGCAGAGACGTCAGCTTTTTTGGTATCTCACGCAGAGGCGTCTCAGCCGGCTTTGCTGGTACGATTTAGTTATTAAAGTCCTTATTACAAACAAGTTTGAATAATTACTTTTATAACTCAATCTCGCCCATCTGTGATGTGCGCTGAGACTTTGCAGAGAAGGCAGAGAGACGCAAAGTTTTTTACCACGAAATACACGAAATAATACGAAAAATTCAGTTCCTGCATTTTCATCCTCACCTCAGCATAGATTAAGTAAACTTATCTCTGCATTCGGTTCGTTGAAAATTCGAAAACTTAATCTG
>JAGHSE010000071.1 GCA_018066015.1 Candidatus Colivivens equi | reverse complement strand
CCTTGTCTTAACATGTACCAATAAAACATAGCTCTAGCAGTACGTCCATTACCATCAGAAAAAGGGTGAACATAGGATATCATGAAATGGATGATTATTCCACGAATGATGGGATGAATAAATTGTTTACTATTTCTTTCATTGAAAAAATTACAGAGATCATCTACAAACTGAGGAATTTCCGTATAGGAAGGTGGAGTATGGACAGTCTCATGCGTGATACCATTCTCCACCACAACGTCATTGTTGTTCCTAAAGCGTCCTGCATCATCAGGATTCTGCATGGTTTTCTCAGTCATTAGACGATGTATCTGCAATAACAACTCTTCGGACAAAGGTTCATCTTTATGACCAACAATAAATTGAATGGTTTGATAGTTATTGTGAATCATTTGCTGGGATTTGTCTCTCGGAGTCATTTTCTTCTTAAGCATTTCTTTGGCGACCTTTCTAGTTGTTGCAGCTCCTTCCATTTGACTTGAATATATGGCTTCTTCCATTAAAGAACTAACAAGATATTGTTCCTTATTATTGGAATCAATGGTTGAGTCTGCTCCCCAACTTCCTCCCCAAAACATGTCAAATTCATGACACATTTTTTGCATCAAATTTGTCAAACTCAAATTCACGTTGTATTTCCTCCATACTTTCATCATGTTTTTTAGTCTGGAGGCCTTGACAAAGGTCCACAATTGCGTAGGTGTATATCCGACAGGGCACTTTTTGTATTTTACACTATCCCAATAATCGAAGGAATCGTTGATTCTTTCCACAATCTCTTCGATTTGTCTATTTTGAGGAGATATTATAGCCTTAAATAATTCTTCCTCATTTATTTCTGGAGTTCTTTCAATTATCATACTATTGATTTTTGTGCAAAGTTATCAAATTCTTTCCAGTTTTGCAAACATTGGAAAGAATTTAATGGATTTTGTTGGTAATTTTAACAACTAAAACCATATTTTGGCATCTTCAAGGAATATTATTGTTGAATTGGAGTCCACAAAATGAACTGAATACTAAATTAAATTTCAATAGAAAGATAATATCCAAAATGATGACAAACATCTGCTTCGTAGTGCAAAGCCTGTAAACCATATCAATCTATCGTTTTCCAAAACGCCAGAACCAGATGATGATATATCTGTCATAGCCAACCGCTACCTCCTGGCTCTTGCTTTCCGCAACCTCATAGAGAACAACTGCAAGTATTCTTCCGACCACACCTCAAATGTTGCCATTGGAGTACAGCAAGGTCTTTCTGTTACTTTTGCAGATAAGGGTATTGGCATGACTCCAACAGAATATCACAATCTCTTCCGTATGTTCTACCGTGGTAGCAACCACGCAGAAGGTGGACACGGAATAGGAATGGCTCTCGTACAGCGCATCATGATTCTCCACAATGCTCGTATTGATGTTCAGAGCAAGGAAGGACACGGCACGAAGTTCATCATTAAACTGCATATGAAACAGCACTAATGAAAATCAAAACCATTGGTAGTGTTTGCCGATAGCCATAAGAATCGGGAAACTGAAAATAACGAGCCCAAGGACAAAGAAGAACCAGACGAAATAC
>JAGHSE010000307.1 GCA_018066015.1 Candidatus Colivivens equi | reverse complement strand
ATTCAATGCATATGCAAATAGGACAGTCGCAAGCCCAAATAAAAAATACTTGGCCAATGTGTTTGTCCTTTCTGACATAATAAATATATATGACGTTGAGAATAAGGAAGATATTGCTTTGTTAGGCAGCGGCGTGAATGACTTCGCATTTTTTCAGACTTTAAATAATGACGATGACATTCTGAATAAAACACTTTATTATCATCTTGCTGCATGTGGGAGTGATAAATACCTGTTCGTATTGAAAACCTCAGTGACATGCAAGGAATTTGAGCAAATGAATCGGACTGGAGACTTTTCAGGATTTCATCAAGAATTAGTTATGTATGATTGGAAAAGTTGTACTGTAAGAAAAGCAGGAATCAATCATATATATCCGATAGTAATGTTTGATTACGAGGAGTTATCAGGCAAATTATATGCTATTGATTGCAAAAATCAATTGATAGAATTAAATCTGAACATTAAATAGCAAATGATATGTCGTTTCGGTCAATTATTATAGTGGTATGTGTAGTATTGTTCGCATGCAATAATGAAGAACGTGTGATTCGAGAAATCAAAGAGATGTCAGGCCGAGAAATTGTATTTCCTTCTGGATATATCTCATTATCTTGCGATAAATCGTATTCCGTTGATTCTCTTTTATTGCAGAATGTAAAAATCGTGTCATATATTGATAACCTTCCGTGCACCTCATGCGGAGTTAGGATGCTACATGAGTGGATTGGCAATATCTATGAGATTGATTCAAAAGTACCTTACATAATAGTTGTACACACTCCACAAAAACAAATATTGTTTGAGAGCATAGATTCCATGCGTCTTACTCTTCCGCTGATGTACTACGATACTCCTGTATTTGGTGATGTAAATCACCTTGATGTCCTCGCCAGAAACAAGACTTTCCTACTTGATAAGCGGAATAACATTGTTATAGTTGGTGAACCTTGGAATAATGCTTACCTAACATAACTATATTCACAAACAATTGACTCGTTGCGAAAGACATACGAAAGTCAAAAGTACCATCAATAATAACGCTCTGTAGATGAGCAACAGAGTGCAATGTGCACTTTATGTAGGGTGTCACTCGAACAGCTATGTTGAAGTACATACATATATTTAGTCACATACAAATATGGTGGAAAGTTGAAACTGACGAAAATAAATATATGCGCTATATATCATGCTCATGCATGCAGAGCATGTGGGTGACAACTGGAATGCGGGACGCCAATTTTCGGTAGGTAACCAATCTAATCAACGAGGCTATGATGCATAACAACCGATAAATTAATTTAAAAACCAATTAATCAAAATGAAAAAATCAATCAAATGCGGCATTACTGCCGCTGTGGTAGCTGTAGCAAGTTATGTAGCTTACCAAAGTTATGGTTCTTACGGAGTCCAGGACAACAGTTTGCTTATGCAGAACATTGAGGCATTGGCGAGTGGAACAGATCCTAATACAGGAGATACAGGAGATGGTGGTTCAAATACAAACTTACCAGCTCATGAGTGTTACACGTATGGTTCTCAAAATCCAGGCAGTGACCCTTTAGCTAACTCTCATGGCTATATTTGCTCATCGCAAAATTTTGAATTTACCAAGGACTCAGCAGTTAAGAATCAAACTAAATGTTCGTATTATGCCTACAGACGTATGGGCGGCTACTGCGATGATCATAAGCATTGGTGCGTTTACAAAAATCAATCAATTTTAATTATATACACCAATCCTAATTTAGATTGGTGCATATTAATTTGAAGTATCATGAATAATAGTAATGTAAATTTGCAATATTATGAATAATAGTTTGAAAATAGGTGTAATGGTACTATTATGCTGTTTTGTATCGTGTACTCAAAACAGGTTTTACTCACCTAACAAAATAACCGAGGTAGAATTTCCAGAGTCTTTCGATTCTATATCTTGTGACACAATTGGCATTCATTTAAGTGATGATTTGTTTAGTATTAGGAGTTATAAAGATTTAATCGTATTTTTTTCATATTCAAGTCCATTGGTTCATGTAATAAATGCAAAAAACGATTCTCTTATTTCTGAATTTGGAAAAATTGGCCATTCTAAAGTGGAATTTGAAACAACTCCATATATGTGTTATTTTAGAAAGAATATTAATGGAGATCTTATTATGTGTTTACCAGAATTTCATTCGACAAAATGTATCAATTTGACTTCTACAATTTTACATTCAAAATGTATACTTGAGAAAAATGTTAAACACATACATAATAACGCTGAAATCACAACATTCTGGCTATCTGATAATGAGCGTATTGAATATAAGAGATATGGATTTGAAGGCGATGCTCGTGATGATATTAAAACTGCTTCGAATGTTTCCATATACAAAAATGATGTACGTAAATCATTTTCAGTGTATCCATCGTTATTGTCTTTTGATAATGGTATTGACGAAACTCTTTATATGGCCGCCTTTGACGTATCTCCTAATATGGCAAAATGTATTGAAATACCCCTTTTTCAAGATCGTTTTACAATATTCGATATCAAAAACGGAACATCTGTAGGAGTTAAATCTAAGAAAGAAAATGATGATAATTTCGAAAGTTTGGTATCATTAAATAGTGAAGAAGCAAATCAAAAACTTAAAGTACAAACATATAATTACTGTTTGTCAGAACCATATATATTTATTTGGCACAACGGTAAGACAAGCTTATCAGAGGAAAACGCAGAAGAAAAAATGCAAATTAATCCAGAAATAAGAGTTTTTGATTGGAACGGAAAATTCATGGCATCTTTTATATTGAAAGGAAAATTGCTTTGTATTGCTTACAATGAAGTCGCTAATAAAATATATGCCATAGATATTAACGGAAATGTTGTTCGTTATGATTTGTCAAAAATACTACAATAGTACTTCCTTACACATTGTGTGTGCGTTGCTTATGTGCCTAACTTGTTCATGTGGCAAGAATGCTAATGAACGAATCGTAAGTGAGATCAAGGCAATGACAGGTAGAACTATAGTGTTTCCAAATGGATATCAAACTATATCATGTGATAAGACGGTAAATATGAAAAAATGTTTACAGAAAGATATCAAAATTGTATCATACATTGATTATCTATCATGTACACAATGCGGAATAAATATGATGATGGAGTGGATTGACAAAATAAATGAAATCAATCCAAATGTAGAATATATTTTAGTAGTGAATACAGACCTCAAACATGAATTGGACAGTTTGGTTCAACAGAATGATTTTTATGGACTGATCATGTATTATTCAACAGATACGTTTATAACAACCAATAATCTTGATGTAATGGCTTGCAATAAAACATTTTTATTGGACAAAAATAATAAAATAGTGTTAGTTGGAGAGCCTTGGGATAATAAATCATTAGCTCAACTTTATTCACAAACAATTGACTCGTTGCGAAAGACATACGAAAATCATAAGTGCCATCAACAATAACGCTCTGAAGATGAGCAACAGAGTGCAATGTGCACTTTACGTAAGGTGTCACTCGAACAGCTAAGTTGAAGTACATGCACATACTTAGTAACATACAAATATGGTGGAAAGTTGAAACTGACGAAAATAAATATATGCGCAATATATTATGCCCATGCATGCAGGGCTTGTGGTTGACAACTGGAATACGGGACGCCAATTTTCGGTAGGAAACCAATCTAATCAACGAGGTTGTGATGCATAACAGACGATAAATTAATTTAAAAACCAATTAATCAAAATGAAAAAATCAATCAAATGTGGCATTACTGCCGCTGTGGTAGCTGTAGCAGGTTTCGCAGCTTACCAAAGTTCTGGTTCTTACGGAGTCCAGGACAATTCACTTATGATGCAGAACATCGAGGCATTAGCTCAAACAACTGATGAACAAGGTGAAAGCGGCATAAAATGCAAACATTCTTACGAAGCACCAGATCACATATTAAACACTGGTGAAACACTGACTGCAAATGCTGTTTGTTATAAAAAAGGCCGTGTATATGTAAAAGATTCGAATGCTACTGATAGTCTTGCAATTGATGGTGATTATGAGAAATACAAATCGTATACTGTTGTGTATTATCATCGTAACTGTCTTCGTGCTACAGGTTCTTGTTGTGATCAAAGAAAAGTCGGAGTATTCAAAGCTAAATAGAGTTTATTTGTATTGAACAGAATGTTTTTCATGAGATTGAGTGAGCTTGTTTGTAACATGATAATTCGTAAAGAACAATTCACTCAATCCATGAAATCGTATATAAGCAGTTTGTCAAGAGATTCTCTATTAACATGCAAATATCGATACGTTAAGACAAAATAATATTGTAAAAAGTAAATAGTTATGAAT
>JAGHSE010000370.1 GCA_018066015.1 Candidatus Colivivens equi | reverse complement strand
TCACGCAGAGGCGTCTCAGCCAGCTTTGCTGGTACGATTTAGTTATTAAAGTCCTTATTACAAACAGGTTTGAATAATTACTTTTATAACTCAATCTCGCCCATCTGTGATGTGCGCTGAGACTTTGCAGAGGTAGCAGAGAGACGCAAAGGAGCTTCGCTCTGTCTTGCAATGATGATGACTATCTGTTTTATTTGCACTCAATATATATTTTTTTTATTCATTGGATTAGGACTCTCTGCGTCTCTCTGCTCTCTCTGCAAAGACTCAGTGCACATCGTAGATGGGCGAGATTTTGTTAGAAGAGCAAGTCTGCAAAACTTGTTTTGTAAGAAATGCTCTGCTAACTAAATCGTACCAGCAAAGCTGGCTGAGACGCCTCTGCGTGAAATATAAGAATCAGTTTGACTCTGCATTCAGTTCCTGCATTAGTCTTCAGATGCCTTTACGCAGTACTGCCTCTTTCATTCCCAACGAAAGTATTTCGTCAAGGTCAGTTTTCAATAGAGACGTCAATCCTGGAATGAGATTAAGATTTTCGTTCCAGATATTAGTTGCGCCCAACACTCCCTCTGCTATCTTCTGTGTATCATTTGTTGCCCACAACTCTTTGAGCAATTCTATTATTTCAGGAGCATCATTAGGGATGATGTCAGTACCATCAACTCTTTTACCACCTTTATAATATACAATGATAGCTGCTAGTCCGAATACCAGTCCTGTAGGCAGTTTGCCCTTCCTCTCTAAATATGTCTTCACTCCTGGTAAGTCGCGTGTGGCATATTTTGGGAAAGAATTGAGCATAATACTTGTCACTTGATGATCTACATAAGGATTATTGAATCGCTCCAGTACATCACCAGCAAATTGCTCCAATTCATTCATTGGTAAGTTGAGAGTTTGCATGAGTTCATCAAATTGCACCTTATGTATATATTTGCTGATGATTTCATCGTTGCAAGCATCTCGCACAATATTAATACCAGAAAGGAAAGCTACAGGTGAGAGTACAGTGTGAGGACCATTAAGTAGTGTTACTTTCCTCTCGTGATAAGGCTTTTCTGATTCAGATATGAGTACATTCAGTCCTGCTTTTTCTGCAGGGAATTCTGCTTTCAATGCCTCAATACTCATATTCTCAGGTTTTTCTATTACCCACAGGTGGAAGGCTTCACCCTGCACAACCATGTTGTCGCAGTATGATATTCGTTGTTGAATATCTGCTATATCTTTGCGTGGAAATCCAGGAACAATACGGTCAACGAGAGTGGCACAAACATAGCAACATTCAGTAAACCACTTTTTGAAACCTTCGTAATTGCTACCTAAATCCTCTTTCCAAAGTTCGATGTATTGGTAAATACAATCCTTCAAATGATGTCCGTTAAGGAATATCAACTCACAAGGCAGGATAATGAGTCCCTTATCTTGTGCTCCGCCAAAAGTGGTGTATCTATGATAGAGTAACTGTGTGAGTTTGCCAGGATAACTACTTGCAGGGGCATCATTCAACTTACAAGTCGCATCAAAAGTAATGCCAGCCTCTGTTGTGTTTGATATGACAAAGCGCATCTCGGGTTGTTCTGCCAATGCCATAAAAGCAGCATTTTGAGTATAGGGATTAAGAGCCCTGCTTACACAATCAATTCTTGTGATGGAATTGACTACCTCTCCGTTCAAGCGTCCTTGTAAGTTGACATGATACATGCAATCTTGCCCGTTCAGCATATCAACCATACCATGTTCAATAGGTTGAACAATAACAACACTTGAATTGAAGTCAGTGCGTTGGTTCATATTATATATAATCCAATCTACAAAACACCTGAGGAAATTACCTTCCCCAAACTGAATGATTCTTTCTGGTGCACAACTCTTAGGCGCAGTATGTTTGTTTAATGATTTCATAAGTTTGCAATTTTTTTCTGCCATTCCCATGCTGAACGAAGAATATCGTCAAGAGGAGTGTCAGCACTCCATCCAAGTATTTTATTTGCCTTATCTACATTACCCCAAATAGCTTCTATATCACCTTCTCTACGTCCGCCAATTCTATAATTCAATTTCACACCCGTTGCTTTTTCAAATGCGTTGATAAGTTCCAGTACACTACATCCGTGACCTGTTCCTATATTGAAAATCTCAACAGACTCTTCAGACTTGCCATCCAAGATACGCACCATTGCGGCTACATGAGCCTTTGCTAAGTCAACCACATAGATGTAGTCCCTGATACAACTGCCGTCAGGAGTGTCATAATCGTTGCCATAAACAGTCAAGCATTCTCTTATTCCCGCAGCAGTCTGAGTAAGATATGGTATAAGATTAGCAGGCACACCATTTGGCAACTCACCAATATGGCTTGTTGGATGAGAACCAATTGGGTTGAAATAACGCAAGATGACACTCTTTATGTTGGCACCACTATGCACATAGTCTTGAATTATCTCCTCGTTTATCTGTTTAGTGTTACCATACGGACTTTCTGCCTTCTGTATTGGTGCTTGTTCTGTAACAGGCAGATTCTCCTCTGATGGTTGACCATACACAGTACATGATGACGAAAATATAATACCCTTAACATCATACTTAGGCATCAACTCAAGAAGATTGATAAGAGAGTTCAAGTTGTTGCGATAATACTTAAGCGGTTTCTCTACCGATTCATTTACCGCCTTACTTGCTGCAAAATGTATTATTCCACTAATGTTGGCATACTTCGCAAATACACCTTCTAATGCTTGAAAATCACAACAATCCACTTGTTCAAATGCAGGACGAATACCTGTAATCTTTTCAATACCATCTAATACATCAATATTAGAATTAGACAGGTTATCTACAATTACTACATCATATCCTGCCTGCTGAAGTTCTACAGTGGTATGTGAACCAATAAATCCAGTACCACCAGTAACCAAAATAAGTTGCTTTTCCATATATTTTGTTTGTTGCGGGGAATTATTAGAATACCCCTATAAATTATCTGTTACTTATCATCTAATAAAATAACTTTTTTACTCCACAAAGGTAGGAAAAATATACGAATTAATTCATAGAAAAGGGAAAATATTACTAACTTTGCATCGAAAATGAATAATATTAACTTCAAAAAATCAATATCGAAGTTCTTACATACCCATTTTATTAATAATCTTAGGGTGTGGATTGGATGGATTGTCGCCATACTACTCGTGTGTCTCATTGTATTGTACTTCATCTTATTTGCCGACAACAAAACCACAATGCACAATCCTCTTAATCACATTATTTCAGATAATCATCCAATTGATTTGCTTGACATAAAAGAAAACGGCGAACTCATCATTTACACCCTCTACGGACCTACCAGTTATTTCCTTTTTCATGGTGAGGAATACGGCTATCAATATAGGATAGCTGAGGATTTTGCTAGTTCAATAGGAGTCAGTGCACGAGTTGAAGTTCTCCACAACGAACAAGAATTAGTAGAACGATTTTTGCGAGGAGAAGGCGATGTAGTGGCTTATAACCTAACAATGGCTGATTCACTTTACAAACGCTTGATATATTGTGGCGAAGAACCAATCACACATTTCATTGACAGTATTAACAATACTACTTCATCAAAGTCTGTCACCAATCAAACCACTACTGACTCTCTACCCAAATCTCATTATGCTTGGGCCGTAAGGTATGAAGCACCAGAATTGGCACACACACTTAATGAATATTTCATAAACAATGCTCATCGTTTTAAGACCATTACCTCTACCAATTCACATCGTAAATCAAAACATAATGACACCTCTTCTTCAAAGTTTATTCGGGCTTCAATCCATCCTCGAACAAGTGTGATGGATGCAACCAAAGGAATACTTTCACCATATGATGACATAATAAAAAAACAGTCTCACATCTGCAACTGGGATTGGCGACTACTTGCAGCACTTGTCTATCAAGAATCAGGATTTGACCCTCATGCAGTTTCTCGTGCTGGAGCATTGGGATTAGCTCAATTATTACCATCTACAGCATCTCGATATGGTATATCATCAAACCAACTCTTTGATCCAAAAACCAATATTTCAGGAGCTGTTAAATATCTCAGTTTTCTATCCATTCATTTTGCTGATGTAGAAAATCGAGACCAACGTCTCAACTTTGTTTTGGCAGCCTACAATGCAGGTTTTCATCATATCGATGATGCACGCCGACTTGCTGAATACAGAGGCAAAAATCCTAACATGTGGGACTCCAATGTTGACAGTGCTGTTTTGTGGCTAATGGTTGATTCCAATTACAAAAAACCATTTATTGACTACGGTTATATGCGAGGTACCGAAACCTTCCATTATGTCAAATCCATCCGCAAATTATGGAACTATTACAAAGGAATCACAAAGTAAATTAATTGTGCTTGGTGATTGTTGCTTGTCTGTCAGTCATGATACCCGCATCAATCATATAAATGATTGATAACCCTTTTTTAGGGCTGAGGGCTCCTTCTGCACATCAACCTGCAAGGAACTAACCTCAAAATAGCAAGAATTTAATTTCACAGAACCCATCTTAAGAAAATTTGGTTATTTCTAAAATCTTTCTTACCTTTGCGGAGTTAAATAATGTTTTATTTAAAAATATTGAAAGTAATAAAAAGCATAACATTATGGCAATACAAAACGAACTTAAACCGAAAGCTGTATTTGACTATTTCGCACAGATAAACAAGGTGCCACGTCCTTCAAAGCATGAAGAGAAAATGATAGAGTTTCTTAAAAATTTTGCAAAGAAACATAACCTTCCTTGTAAGGTTGACAAAGCAGGAAATGTCCTAATAAGCAAACCCGCAAGTAAGGGTATGGAAGATCGTGCTACAATAGTGTTGCAGTCTCACATGGATATGGTGTGCGAGAAGACTTCGGATTGTAAGATTGATTTTACAAAGGACCCTATCACTACTTATGTAGATGGTGAATGGATGCGCGCAAAAGGAACTACCCTTGGTGCTGATGATGGTATCGGTGATGCTATGCAAATGGCTGTCCTAACTGATGAAACACTAAAACATGGGCCGATTGAGTGCGTATTCACTCGCGATGAAGAAACTGGTTTGACAGGTGCATTCGAAATGAAATCAGACTTTATGACAGGCAAGTATCTGCTCAATTTGGATAGTGAAGACGAGGGCGAAATATTTATTGGATGTGCTGGTGGAATAAACACAGAAATTACATTTTCATACAAACCAGTAGCAGTTCCTCGTGGATTTATATCATTAAAAGTTAGTGTGGATAAACTAACAGGAGGACACTCAGGTGATGATATCAATAAGAACCGCGCAAATGCCAACAAAGTCCTTGCACGTTTTTTGTATCAGGCAGAAAAAGCTGGTAAGTTAAGACTTGTCTCATTTAATGGTGGTAATCTGCACAATGCCATTCCACGTAATGCAGAGGCAGTAATCATGGTACCTGAGGCTGATAAGCATAAGATTAGAAAGCATTTCAATGTGTTTATTTCTCAAATAGAAGAAGAATATCACAAGACAGAACCTAACGTAGCATTCAAAATGCAGAGTGTAGATAAACCTAAGTCTGTGATGGATAAAGAGACTTCTTCAAAGATAATCTGTGCTTTGCAAGCAGTACATAATGGCGTACTTGAATATAGTCAGGATATACCAGGTTTGGTAGAAACCTCTTCAAATCTTGCAAGTGTGAAGATGTTAGGAGACAACAAGGTGCATATCGTAACAAGCCAAAGAAGTTCTATCCTCAGTCAGAGAGATGCAATGCGAGATACTATCATAGCAACATTCACCGCAGCTGGAGCAAAATGCAAAGCAACTGATGGTTATCCAGGATGGACACCTAATCCAGACTCTACAATACTGAAGATTGCTGTAGATGCTTACAAGAAGTTGTTTAAGAAAGATCCAGCAGTGAAGGCTATTCATGCAGGTTTGGAATGTGGATTATTCGCCGAGAAATATCCTGGTATGGATATGATTAGTTTTGGTCCAACACTGCGTGGTGTGCATTCACCAGATGAGTGCTTGTTAATTCCTACAGTACAAATGGTGTGGGATCACTTAGTGGAAATACTAGAAAACGCACCTAAAAATTGAAAATTGTCGTAGTCATAGCATTGATGCTGAGTTTGTGCGGGACGGCTAGTGCTCAAAAAATTAGTTTGACATCACTTCCCAAATCGCACTTTAATCTCAAAAAAGGTAAAATAGAAGCAGGTGATTACAGCGGTATCACCCAGATTAACGACAGTGTGTATGTCATCATAAGTGACAAGGGCTCGATTGTTATCATTGGGGTAAAATATGACAAGAAACTTGAGGTAACGCACATAAAATCGGTAGAAGTTGACAAAAACAGAGATATTGAAGGAGTTGCATACTTTCCCAAGCATAATAGTCTGTTGGTATCGGGAGAGGGCGATCAAAGAATACTCGAATATACACTTGACGGAGAATTGACAGGACAGGAGATGATGATTCCGCATGAGTTTGACAAGGAGAACATTGCCAGAAATGGAGGATTTGAGTCGTTGACATATAATGAACATACAAAACAATTCTGGACAACAACCGAGATGCCTCTAAAACAAGACAGCACTTTGAATGGAGAGGCAGTGAGATTGATTTGTTTTAACGAAGATTTCCAACCTGAATCACAGTGGCTGTATCCGCTTACGGAGCATACTATGAAGGGCAGGTACAAGTTAAAGGTACACGGAGTTTCGGATTTGTTAGCTTTAGATGACGGCAGATTGTTGGTCGTAGAGAGAACAGTAGTAGTCAAGGCTAAATATATTGGTAGTTTTTGTGAGACAGTTCTATATTTGGTCAATCCACATGAGTCAGATGCAAACTCTTACACATCAAAGACTCAAGTAATGAGTATAAAGACGAAACTGAAATTGACAGATTTAGTCAGCGGAACAAGATATGCCAACTATGAAGGAATATGTTTTGGCCCAAAACTGAATGACGGAAGCCAGTCTGTACTACTTATCTGTGATTCGCAACACAGAAAAGGTAATGCACTATGTAGGCTAAAAGATGAAATAATATTGTATTCTATTAACACTAAACCATAAATTTGAATATGTTGGTAAACTATCAAGGTGTAGAAGTAAAACAAGGTTCGCAAGTGATACTCACTGATGTGAGTTTTACAGTCAACGAAGGCGAATTTGTGTATATCACAGGTAAGGTTGGTACTGGCAAGAGTTCGTTATTGAAAACCTTGTATGGTGAAGTCAGATTAGAAAAAGGTCAGGCTGTAGTCATGGATACTCAGATGATACGTTGCAAGAAAAAAAATTTTCCTGAGCTAAGAAGGAAAATGGGTATCATCTTCCAAGATTTCCAACTTCTCACAGATCGTACCGTATATAAAAATCTAGATTTCGTTCTAAGGGCTACAGGGTGGAAACAAAAATCAGAGAGACAAGAACGTATAGCTGAAGTATTAGGGCGAGTAGGTATGAGTGACAAAGGAGACAAGTTGCCGTCAGAACTCTCAGGTGGAGAACAGCAACGTATTGCAATTGCAAGAGCAATATTAAATCATCCAGCACTGATTCTAGCAGACGAGCCTACAGGAAATCTTGACCCTGAGACAAGTACACAAATCACAGACTTGCTTCACAAACTAGTTGATGAGAAAGGTGCAACAGTCATTATGATTACTCACAACAATCAGTTAATAGAAAAATTTCCAGGCAGGATTTTTGAATGTAATAATGCACAATTCCAAGAGATATAATCAAAAGAATAATATAAATTAAGAAATATGAAAGTACTGAAATTTGGAGGGACCTCTGTTGGTACGACACAACGAATGAAAGATGTAGTCAAACTCATTGACAATGGTGAGAAAAAAATCGTGGTGTTGTCGGCTATGTCTGGTACTACGAATGCTTTATATGAAGTTGCAGGATATCTCCTGAAGAAAAATACAGTAGGAGCTCATGAAACTATTAGTGCCCTTGAAAAGAAATACTACAAACACATTGATGAATTATTCACTACTGAGAAATACAAAAACCTCATGAGCGAATTCATGAAGAAAGAATTTGACTACCTGCGTTCTTTCACAAAAGGTGTGTTTACATCATTTGAAGAAAAAATCATAGTAGGTCAAGGTGAAATACTCAGTACAAACATGGTGTATAACTATCTGTGTGAAAAAAATGCTAACGTGTCGATGTTGCCTGCACTTGATTTTATGCGTACTGATAGAAATGGAGAACCAGATTCGATATATATCAGAGAAAAACTTACAACCTTGTTGAAAGCTGACCCAGACAGAGACATATACATCACCCAAGGATTTATATGCCGTAACGTGTATGGTGAGATTGATAATTTGCAACGTGGAGGTTCTGACTATACCGCTTCACTGATAGGTGCGGCTTGCGATGCCGAAGTTATTCAGATTTGGACTGACATTGATGGTATGCACAATAATGATCCAAGAATAGTGGATATTACAGAACCAATACACCACCTCAGTTTTGAGGAAGCATCAGAACTGGCTTATTTCGGCGCTAAAATTCTGCATCCTACTTGCGTGCAACCTGCAAAATATGCCAATATTCCTGTAATGATATTAAATACAATGGACCCTACTGCTCAAGGAACTACTATAAGCAACAAAACCGAACATAAATTGTTTAAAGCCGTAGCTGCTAAAGACAATATCACTGTAGTTAACATCGTTTCAAGTAGAATGTTGCTGGCTTATGGTTTCCTGAGAAAAGTGTTTGAGATATTTGAGTCGTTCAAGACCAGTATTGATATGGTAACTACAAGTGAAGTGGGTGTGTCGGTTTCAATTGACAATGATACTAATCTTGATGCCATCCTTAGTGAACTGAAGAAATTCGGTACGGTAAGAATTGACAAAAATATGTGTATCATCTGCCTTGTAGGCGATCTTGATTGGGAAAACGAAGGACGTGAGGCAATCGCAACTGAGGCTATGAAGGACATTCCTGTAAGAATGATTTCTTATGGTGGAAGCAATCACAATATTTCATTCCTGATTAGAGCAGACGACAAACCCCGTGCGCTACAAGTTCTTAATGAGAAATTATTCCTAATTCAAAATAAATAAAGGCTCTTGAAAACTCCTTTTTACTATTATAATACTGCACTACTAAAGCAAACTCTGAATACCATCATAAAGGAGTCTGGAACATACAACAACTTCTTCGTACATTATGCAGTAAAGGCAAATGCAAATCCCACTATTCTGCAGATTATCCAAGAAAGTGGTATAGGTGTGGATTGTGTAAGTGGGGGAGAAATACAAGCCTCACTTAATGCTGGATTTGTACCTGAGAAAATTGTCTTTGCAGGAGTTGGAAAGACTGATTATGAAATAGAACTGGGACTAGATAAGAACATACTTTGTTTTAATGTAGAAAGTCAGCCTGAGTTGGAAGTTATCAATGCACTGGCGGGCAAGAGAAACAAGGTCGCAAACATCTGTTTCAGAGTAAACCCTAATGTAGATGCTCATACCCACGATAATATTGCAACAGGAAAGCAAGAGAATAAGTTTGGTATTCCAGCCCGAGACCTACTGAGAGTAATTCAGTGTGCAAATAATATGTCAAACATCAAATTCAAAGGCCTCCATTTCCACATAGGAAGTCAGATTCTTGACATGATAGACTTTCGACATCTGTGTAGCAGAATCAATGAATTGGTAAGTGAACTGAAGCTAAATGGTATCAATATCGACATAATCAATGTAGGGGGAGGACTCGGAATAGACTACAATAAACCTGAGAATAATCCTATCCCTAACTTTAAGGACTATTTCAATATATTTGCTACATATCTTAATCAAGAAGAGCATCAAGAGATTCATTTTGAATTAGGGCGATCAGTAGTAGGTCAGTGTGGACAATTAATAACGAAAGTCACATACGTTAAAGAAACAGGTCAAAAACGTTTCGCAATAGTCGATGCTGGAATGACAGATTTGATAAGACCTGCACTATACCATGCCCACCACGAAATACGTAATCTGACAAATAGTAAGACACCTTATTATATATATGATGTAGTTGGACCTATTTGTGAGTCAAGTGATGTATTTGATACAGATGTGTCGCTACCCGAAATACACCGGGGAGATTACCTCGCTATACTCAGTGCCGGAGCTTATGGCGAAATTATGGCTTCGCAATATAATTGCAGAACATTGCCTCAAGGATACGTTGGAGAAGGAAAATTAGATTTGGCACAAATTTTGTAGCAAAAATTAGAAGATGAACAACAAAACAAACGGTACATGAAGAAAAAAGATATTGAAAACAAAGAAGAGCAGAAGATTAACGAAGAAGAAGTAGTTGATAATCCAGTAGTAAACGAGTCAGAAGAACCAGAACAAGATTCGCTTAAAGATGCTCAAGAGAAGATACACGAATTGGAAGACAAATACCTACGTCTGATGGCAGAGTTTGACAATTTCAGACGCAGAGTCACTAAAGAGAAAGCAGAACTAATTCTAAATGGTGGAGAAAAAGTATTGACTGAATTACTTCCAGTAATTGACGATATTGAACGAGCAAAGGTCAACATCGACAAATCCACAGATGTAGAGTCAGTAAAAGAAGGAGTGGATTTAATACTTGAAAAATTTATTGCATATCTTAAGAAAGAAGGCGTAATAGCAATAGAAGCAGTTGGTAAGGATTTTGATACAGAATATCACGAAGCCATTGCAATGATACCAGGACAGCCTGAAGAAACAAAAGGAAAAATCATAGATTGTGTTCAGACTGGATATATGTTGAACGACAAAGTGATTCGTCACTCTAAAGTAGCAGTTGCAGAATAATGTCACAAAGAGATTACTACGAAGTGCTGGGCGTAGCAAAAGATGCCAGTGCCGATGAAATAAAGAGTGCCTACAAGAAAATGGCCATCAAGTATCACCCTGATCGAAATCCAGGTGATGCTGAAGCAGAAAGTAAGTTTAAGGAAGCAGCCGAAGCTTACGATGTACTCCGTGATCCAGAAAAACGTCAGAGATACGACCAATTCGGACCTGAAGGCGTGAAAGGCATGGGAGGATTCAACGCTGAGATGGATATGAACGACATTTTCTCTATGTTTGGAGATATGTTTTCGGGATTTGGTGGTTTCGGAGGATTTAGTGGATTTGGTGGTGGAAGACAGCAACGCAGACCTCGCTATAAGGGCAGAGACATGAGATTGGCTGTTGAACTTGACCTTAATGAAGTTGTAAATGGTACAACTAAAAAATTCAAATTAAAGAAAGATGTTACTTGTCAGCATTGTCATGGTAGTGGCTCAGCTGACGGAAAGACTGATACTTGTCCTACTTGTCATGGTTCTGGTTCTATTTTGAAAACTCAACAAAGTCTCTTTGGAATGGTGCAAACTCAATCTGTGTGTCCTAACTGCCACGGTGAAGGTACTGTCATCAAAAATAAATGTTCACATTGTCGAGGAGAAGGTATTGTGACAGGGGAAGAAATTGTGGAAATAAAATTCCCTGCAGGACTTGCTAAAGGTATGGTACTCAATAATCAAGGTAAGGGTGGGGCAGGCAAACATCAAGGAGCAAACGGTGATTTGCAAATTATCATCAAAGAGAAGAAACACCCAGAATTAGTAAGAGACGGCAATAATATTGTGTATAATCTGTTGTTGTCAGTACCCGACGCAACTTTGGGATGTGACGTAGAAGTTCCGACTGTTGATGGAAAAGCAAAAATACATATCAAACCAGGAACACAACCAGGTAGTGTACTACGCTTAAAAGGCAAAGGAATACCTGAAGTACAGGGATACAGTGGAGATATAGGTGATGAGGTTATCAATGTAAGTGTTTACATTCCTGAGACATTGTCTTCTGATGAAAAGCAAGCAATGGTAAAAATGAATAATAGTGACAACTTCAAACCCTCTACCAGTTTAAAGGAAAAACTATTCAAACAGTTCCGTTCATATTTCAATGCGTGAATTTAAGGATTACACCGAATATATCTTCAATCTTGCACCATCATTTCAAAATGTAGGCAACAAAGCATACAAAGAAGGACTATCCAACACATTATTGCTGGACGAACACTTCCTTCACCCTCATACAAAATTCAAAACTATACATATAGCAGGAACCAACGGTAAAGGTTCCTGTTCACATACTATTGCATCAATCCTGCAAGAATGTGGATACAAAGTAGGACTTTACACCTCGCCTCACCTCTTGTCGTTTACAGAAAGAATCCGTATTAATTGCAAACCAATTTCAGAGGACTATATAATGGATTTCATTGACCAAGAACATGATTTTATTGAGGCACTGAAACCATCATTTTTTGAAGTCACTACAGCACTGGCATTCAAATACTTTGCAGAAAATGATATTGATATTGCGGTGGTTGAGACTGGATTAGGAGGCAGACTAGATTGCACTAACATCATCACACCTATTCTTAGTATTATCACTAACATCAGTTTGGATCATGTTCAAATTTTAGGTAATACATTGTCTGAAATAGCATTTGAAAAAGCTGGAATAATGAAAAAAGGTGTGACATGTATAATCGGAGAAACAAGCGACGAAATAAGTCCAGTATTTCTGCAACATTCAAAGGAAGTAGAAGCACCACTTATTTTCTGTAAAGAAGACGAATATTCAAGTATGGTAGATATGTTTGAACTGAAAGGTTTATACCAAAACAAAAACATCACAACCATCATCACAGCCATCAAACAACTACAACATCTAGGACTGAATATTCAAGATATAAATATACAAAACGGCATTGCCCGAGTAATAGAAAACACTGGTCTGAGAGGCAGATGGGAAACCATTAGCAAAAATCCTACAATAATATGTGATACAGGACATAATATCGGGGGATTTTATTACATCACAAAACAACTTAAAACATTAAACTACCACACTTTGAGGATTGTCTTTGGAATGGTAAACGACAAAGATATTACAGGAGTGCTGGCATTACTCCCGCACGAAGCAGAATATTATTTTTGTCAGGCATCTGTGAAAAGAGCACTACCAGTTGAAGAACTGGCTGAGAAAGCCAAAAAATTCCATTTAAGAGGGAAACAATATAAATCCGTAGAAATTGCAGTACGAGATGCCATTATGGATGCAGACAAAGATGATTTAATCTTCGTTGGAGGTAGCACTTTTGTAGTGGCTGACTTGATTAAATCAAACATCACAGAATAATTTGTTTTAGTTTTATTTTGTGTTTTAAGGAGTTTATGCTATATTTGTAGGGTGAAACTCTAAATATATTTATCATGGCTACTACAAATAATCAAATTAACAGTATTAGCAACTTAAAAGTTGAAGACTTTCAAAAAATAGTTGAAGGCAAACAAATTTCCCTGTATTTCCTTAGAAACAATAAAGGCAACGAAATAGCAATCACTAATTATGGTGGTACAATAGTTGCAATCATTGTTCCAGACAAGAACGGAAAGAAGGGTAATGTAATTCAGAGCCACGACAATATCAATGATGTAATGAACAAGCCAGAAGAATACCTCAGTACACTTATTGGACGTTACGGCAATCGTATCTGCAAAGGTAAATTTACCCTTGATGGCAAAGAATATACACTGGTTCAAAACGACGGGGAAAATTCTTTACACGGAGGTCCTACAGGTTTTCACAAGAGAATTTGGGACGCAGAACAAATTGACGAAAGGACACTAAAACTACACTATTTCTCTGCTGACATGGAAGAAGGATTTCCTGGAAATCTTGACGTTTCAGTAATCTACTCCTTCACTGATGAAAATGAATTAGTAATTGATTATACAGGTACAACAGATAAAAAGACAATCATCAATCTCACTAACCACGGATATTTCTCAATAGCAGGTATAGCAAATCCTACTCCAACTATTGAAGACCTCGTTTGTGAGATAAATGCAGACTACTTCATCCCTGTTGATAACACATGTATTCCTCTTGGTACAATCATTCCTGTAGAAGGTACTCCATTTGATTTCCGTACACCAAAAACAATTGGTCAGGACATTGATAAACCTGGTGATATTCAGATGAAGAATGGTTCAGGATATGATCATTGTTATGTACTCAATAAGAAAGAAGTAGGTGAATTGAGTTTTGCTGCAAGAATATTTGACCCAAATAGTGGAAGAACAATGGAAGTATGGACTACTGAACCAGGAGTTCAATGCTATTCCGATAATTGGGGAACAGGTCAACCAGGAACTCATGGTGCAACATATCCACGTCGTTCTGCTATCTGTTTTGAAGCACAACGATTCCCAGATAGCCCAAATCAACCTCACTTCCCAAGTGCTGTTCTTGCACCAGGTGAAGTTTATAAGCAGAAAACGATTTATAAATTTGGCGTAAAATAATGCCATTGCATTTCACATAGTATTATCAATCATAAAAACAGAAGATTATGAAACTTACAATAGATGACGTTAGAAGCCGCTTTATAAAGCACTTGGGAGGAGAACAGCCAGGTAGTGTATATACATCACCTGGCAGAATCAACCTCATTGGCGAACATACAGATTATAATGGGGGATATGTTTTTCCTGGAGCAGTAGAGCAGGGGATTATAGCTGAAATCCGTCCAAATGGAACACGCACTATCAAGGCATATTCAATTGACCTGAAAGACTACGATGAATTCAGTATTGACGATGAAGAATATCCTCATGGAACACATTTTAGGTTCATTTATGGTGTGGCTCGTGAAATGATGGCTCTCGGAATACCTGTTGAAGGTTTTGATACTGCTTTCGCAGGTGATATTCCTCTAGGGGCAGGGATGTCTTCTTCTGCTGCTTTAGAGAGTACATTTGCCTATGCTCTCAACGACCTCTTTGGACAAGGAAAACTTACACAAATGGAACTCGCAAAAGTAGGACAAACTACTGAACACAAGTACATTGGTACGAATTGTGGAATTATGGATCAATTCATTTCATTGCATGGCAAAAAAGGACAACTTGTTCGTCTTGACTGCAACAATGGAGAATTTGAACTCTTCCCTTGGAGACCTCGTGGATACAAACTCGTACTTATCAATTCATGTGTAAAACACGAACTTGCCGGTTCGCCTTACAACGACAGAAGAAAGAGTTGTGAAAACGTAGTTGGAGCAATCAAGACATTCAAACCTGAGGTAGCAACTTTGCGTGATTGTACTTCCGAAGATTTAGAGAAGGTAAGGAGTGAAGTAGGAGAAACTGACTATAAGAGAGCTAAATATATTTTAGAAGAAAATGAACGTGTCCTAGCAATTAGCGAAGCTCTTAAAGATGATGATTATGAGTTGGTTGGAGAAAAAATGTATGAAGCTCACGAAGGCTTGAGCAAAGACTATGAAATAGGATGTGAAGAGACAGATTTCCTCGTTGGTATCGCACTTGATTGTGGGGTTACTGGAGCACGACAAATGGGTGGAGGATTTGGAGGTTGCACAATCAACCTTGTAAGGTCAGAACTCTACAATACATTCATTGAACAAGCAAAAACACAGTTCTACGAGAAGTACAAAAAACACTGCAAAGTGATAGATGTAGTCATCGGAGAAGGTACAAGAAAACTTTGTTGAAAACGTTATAAAAGAGAGGCTACAGATGAGTGAGTCTCTCTTTTTTACAAACATAGTATGGACAAGATAGAAAGAAAACAAGTTGTAGTAGAGTCCTTTAATACAGATTTCCGTCGTTGTTTGAATTACGAGACACTGGGAAAAGACTTATTAAACTGCGCTGAACAACATGCAAACAAACGTGGATTCGGGGTTGATGATATTACTCCCAAGAATCATGCATGGGTGTTGTCAAGATTGACTATTGAGATGCAGGAAATGCCAAGGATGTTTGTCAAATTAGAAATATCTACTTGGGTAGAAAGTCTTTATCGACTTTTCACTAACAGAAACTTCGAAATCAAAGAAATAGGAGGCAATGTAATAGGTTATGCCAGAAGTATTTGGGCAATGATTGACAGAGACACACGCCAACCTATTGAATTAGAAAAACTTTATTTTGAGAAGTTCCACGACCACATATTACCAGACTACCCTTGTCCTATTCAACCACAAACACGACTACGACCATTAAAGGATGTGACTCCATGTAGTGAACACTACATCGTAGCAAGTGATATTGACTACAACGGACATGTCAACAGCATCAAATACATACAATTCCTCTGCGACATATTTTCACTTGACTATCAAAGGCAACACCATCTCAAGAGGGTTGAAATTGCATATATCAATGAATCAGTATTTGGAGAGACACTTTCATTCTATAAAAAAGAAATAGAGGTCAATACCTATCAAGTAGAAATACGCAATACCCCAACAAATACAGTAGTCCGAGGTTTGTTGTGCTTTGATTAAGCAAATATAGCAATACATTTTGTGCCCAAAATGCGTTAAATTAATAAATTAATATTAATTTAGTTTTTTTTGTGCAATTTTTTTTATTAAATTTGCAA
>JAGHSE010000164.1 GCA_018066015.1 Candidatus Colivivens equi | reverse complement strand
AAGTCCATGTTTACAGGGCTTCGGGGTGGGATTTTATGCTATTTTGAGTTTTACCGGACAGCAATAACAAACAATAAAATATTAATCAATAAAATATACGCATTATGAAGAAACTACTTTTTACAATTCTTGCAACCCTGTACTGCATGGCGATGAATGCTCAGGACGTTACATTTACGGCTGGCGGAATTAAGTACAATGTCACAGGTGATAATACTGTTGAAGTTGGGGAAAATAGCAATCTTTCGGGAAGTGTCGTAATTCCTGCTACTGTAACCAATCCCGATGACGGCAAGACATGCAACGTTACGGGTATTGGAGAATATGCATTCTACTCGAATAGAGACATACCTTCAGTATCCATACCAGAAGGTGTTACATATATTGGAAGTGGAGCATTTCGGCAAACAGCCCTAACTTCAATATCTTTGCCGGAAGGTTTAATAAGCATCGGATCACATGCATTCTTTAGTTGCACAAATATTAAAGGTGATTTAGTCATTCCAAGTACCGTGAAAAGTATTGGAGAAGGTGCATTCAAAAGCGTTTCTGTGAATACAGTAAAAGTTTTTGCTCTTGATCCACCTGAATTGGGCAAAGATGCTTTTGAGACTCTTATTTCTTGTTATGTTCCTGATGTCGAAAAATATCAAGATCGTGACGGATGGAAAGACTTTCAGAATATCAAATTATTGACAGATTTCAGATTAGGCGACCAAATGTATTCGCTGAATGAGACAGGCGAACGTCTTGACCAAGACCTGACATTTAACGACAAGGACCTCTATGTGTCAAGCTTTGATTTTACTGCAAACAAACTGACTTACAGCCGCACGTTCAAAAACACCAACTGGCAGCCTCTGTATGTGCCATTTACTATGAGTTACGATGATTGGGAAGGCAAGTTCGACGTGGCTGCTATCAACAACTTCCACGAATATACCGATGAAAAGGGACAGACGATAAAGACTGAACTTGAGGTGCGACTGGTGAAAGAGCACACCCTGAAACCTAACCACCCTTACCTTATCAAGGCACACATAGCAGATGCAACTAAGGCTCAGGAGATAAATATTTCCAGCAAAAAGATGTACAAATCGTATGAGAACAGCATAGTCTGTTCAAGTGTGGAGCGTAAATACACCTTTACAGGAACATACAGAGATATTACTGGAATGCGGACAGACGATTACATATTCTTGAGTGATGGCAAACTCTGCAAAGCTACGGATGACAATGTGAAACTATCTGCTCAGCGCTGGTATCTTTCTATTGAGTCACTCGGCAGTCAGTTTGGCGATTACAACAATGTTGGTGCCAAGGCATTTTCGTTTGATGTCAAACTGCTGGACGACGAAGCCACGGGCATAGACGAGATTACCGTAACAAGGACTCCGCTCAAGAACCGCAGCGAGGCTATCTACAACCTCAATGGTATTCGCGTGAACGGCAACTACAAGGGCATCGTGATTAAGAACGGCAAAAAGGTTTACCAAAAATAAATAGGAGGAGATATGATGAAGAAGTTATATACGACACCAAGGATGAAGGTGAGAAAGATAAGTCCCGTTCGTATGCTCTGTGCATCGGACGGTGAACTGAACCAGGGAAATAGTTACAACAGTGGAAACAACGACTACATAGAAGGTGACTCTGGAAGTGGCTATGGCTACGGAGTACCAGATTGAGATAGTCAAGACACTATAGATTCTGCTACAACTGACCTGTAGTTTTTTTACCACGGCGGAATGACTGAATGTCATTCTGCTTGCGACGAAGAGAGGTTTATCTCTCCCGAGGAGTGCCGAAGGCCCTACACGAAAATTTGCGAAAATTAAGTCATTACCGATGGGAAGATTCCCATCATAATGCCTTATTTAGAAATCTGTATTTTACAGGCAAATAGACTTCTAAGTAACAATAGTTCTTATTACTCATACACTGAATAACACTTGAAATTTTCTTTTTTAATCTGTGCCGTAGGGCTTGTTCCTACTATCACAGATTAAGTTTTTAAATTTTTCGTATTATTTCGTGTATTTCGTGGTAAAAATATGCCACATTAGTCTTCAGACGCCTCTGCGTGAGGATTATAAGAGCAGTTGTCGTTAAAATCAGTTGTTAAAATTGTCATTAAAACTAGTGTTATATGTATGAAAATTAACAAATTACAATGGGAGGGGGGGAACCTCTCGTTATATGTTCTTAAACTGTTTTGTGCTATTGGTATTGTATTACAACATGCTACTTCAATTTCGTATGAAAATATAATATTACATCCTTTGATGCGGGCTGCAGTGCCTTGTTTTCTTTTTATATCTGGATATTATTTAACTGAAAATGGTAAAATAAGTCTCAATAAAATAGATAAGCAGTTAAGGAAGATAATCAAATTGATAATTCTGTACAATGTGTTGTTT
>JAGHSE010000359.1 GCA_018066015.1 Candidatus Colivivens equi | reverse complement strand
GAATTATGTCACCCATGTTTGATGATTTTTTATTATTCGGTGAATTTATAGAACCCACCTATAATATATCTTAGATTTAATTAAATGCAAAGATAATAAAAAAACGACAACAACAACGACAACGACGACTTTTTTTAACGGCAACTAAGGCACTTCGTGCCAGTTCAACGCTTGCTGAACAATCAGTTCAAGCCCATAAACCATTTTTAGACGACAACTTTTGATTTTTTTGTGTAAAGAAAAACTGGTCTTTAGCAATTAAACCCAAATCGTTCATTAGACTGTTATGTGCAAATAAGCATTCTTTTTGTCATCTGTATCGTCGTTTTTCGGTTACAATGGAACCCCATTGACTATTGTCTTCCTCCTTCGCACCTCAGCAATTGAAGCAAACTTCATTACATTCGGTTTGTCGTTGGTTACACCCTCAAAACGGCAATACATCTGTTCAAAAACAAATCTACTATCATCATAACGCAAATGAACGATTTGGGTTAAAGGCCAGTATATTTTAGTAGTTACCTAGATGGTATGATTTACTTGAAGTATCTCTTCAATAATCCCTGAAAACCACAACCATGACGAGCTTCGTCCTTTGCCATTTCATGAACAGTATCGTGAATAGCATCCAGATTCAACTTTTTTGCCATTGCTGCAATCTGCATCTTAGCATCACAAGCGCCAGCTTCAGCTACCGCACGCTTTTCTAGATTTGTTTTTGTATCCCAACAAAGTTCACCAAGTAATTCACAGAACTTAGCAGCATGTTCTGCCTCTTCATAAGCATAACGCTTGAATGCTTCTGCTATTTCTGGATAACCTTCACGGTCAGCCTGACGCGACATAGCAAGATACATACCGACTTCTGAACATTCACCATTAAAGTGATCCTTTAAACCTTGAAGAACAAATGCACCATTTTCGCCTGAAGGAATCTCTTTTGCTAAACCTAATTTGTGTTCAGTTACAAAATTCAAAACTTCATCTTTCATTTCCTTGAATTTCTCTCCAGAAACTTTACACTGAGGACATCTCTCTGGTGCTGTTTCTCCTTCATGTACATAGCCACAAACAGGGCATACCCATTTCTTTGTCATAAATTTGTTGTTTTTGAATGTTAACTAATATTTTTTATTTGACAATTATTCATTGCCTTGCATTTCTTTGCATCTCTTATAATTCTTTAGGGGTGTTCTATTAATTACATTTTATGTGATTTTGAGATTTTTCTTTAGCAGGTTGCTGTTCTGAGTGAAGGAGCGATGCGGGCATCGTGACTGAATGAAGGACAGCAAGATGCAAAGAAAAAGCCAAAAACATCAAAATAGCAATAACACCCATAGTTCGTTAATCATTTATTTTTTGCGGGGAATTAATAGAACACCCCTAATGACTTATTCAATATTTTAAATTATGAAAAAATCTATTCTTTTGATTGCTTTCTGCGCATGGGGAATGGCTTCATTCGCTCAGGAAGCAAATGTTGAACCTAAAAAAGAACAACCTGTCTTTACTACTATTAAAGAGGTACCTATCACTAGTATTAAAAATCAGGCTCGCTCTGGTACTTGTTGGAACTATTCCACTCTATCATTCTTTGAAGCTGAAATTTTGAAGAAATCTGGCAAGACTTATGACCTCTGCGAGATGTTCGTTTGTAACAAAAACTACATGGACCGCGCTATCGTGAAAGTTCGTATGCATGGTGATGCTCAGTTCTCTGAAGGTGGCTCTGCTTATGATGTCCTTGCTGTTATCAAAAATTATGGTATCTGTCCTGAAGATGCTATGCCCCTGCCTGGAACTATGTATGGGGACACTCTTAACAACTTCAACGAATTTTTCAAGATTATGAGTCCGTATGTTGATGCTGTTGCTACTAGCTCTGCTAAAACTATCACTCCTACTTGGAAAAATGGATTGCAAGGTATTCTTGATGCTTACCTTGGCAAATGTCCTGAAAAGTTTACTTACGAAGGCAAGGAATATACTCCACAAACATTCGCAGCTAGTTTAGGTCTTGATTGGAATGACTATATCTCTGTCACTTCCTACACTCATCACCCATTCTACGAGCAATTCCCTGTAGAAGTGCAGGACAACTGGCGTCAACCTGGTAGCTGGAATCTTCCTATTGAAGACATTGCTCGCATCATAGACAATGCTATCAATAATGGTTATACCGTAGCATGGGGTGGCGATGTTTCTGAAGACGGATTCACTCGTCAAGGTCTTGCTCTTCTTTATGATACTGAAACTCCTCAAGACCTTGAAGGGTCCGACATGGCTAAATGGATGAAAATGACTGCTGCTGAAAAAAGAGCTAAAGTCATTCAATTGGGTTTCGCTGCTAAGGAAAAGACACCTACTCAGGAAATGCGCCAAAAGGAATTTGACAACTGGGAACTGACTGACGACCACGGTATGCTCATCTACGGTATTGCAAAGGACCAGAATGGACGCGAATATTATATGGTTAAGAATTCTTGGGGCAATGCTGGCGAATACAAAGGTATTTGGTATATGTCTAAAAACTTTATCGTTGCAAAACTTATGGACTTCATGGTCAACAAGAATGCTCTTCCTAAAGATATTGCTAAGAAACTCGGTATCAAATAAAGCAAACTGGGGTAGGTTACTATTCCCTACTATAACCTATCTCACATACCAATCTAACAAAAAAGCACTGATGACGCCACTTGTCTTCAGTGCTTTTTTATTACTCTCTTGTACTCGTTCAAATGTTTATCTTAACTCGTTACTAAGTTTGTAACCAAGTAGAATATATGAAGCCAGATTATTTTGTTGCTGAGCTCTTTTCCCAAGTTCCTCTATAAGAACATGATTCTGCGTTTGAGGGAAATAACACAATATCCATAGTACCGTTGTCAAAACCTGTAATATTCAACTTATAACTAATGGACTTGTGGCGGGTCTCAATTTCTATTGTCTCTCGTTGCTTTTTAGAATTTATCTCATGGTGAGTAATTTTGAACGGCTCAGCAAAATTCAACCCTTCATTATCAAATGAAGCGGAATAGACTTCTCCCATATAAGGTAAGTGCAGTTCTACTGTATCACCGCGCATCTCAAAACTAAAATCAGTAACTGATGCTGAAGGATATTTTGATGGTGACATATAGGTGATAGTGGTTTTGAAATTCTTTGGTAGAATTTCGTCTTCCACCTTTATCGCATTATCTACTACTACATAACTGCTTACCAGCAACATAATTG
>JAGHSE010000214.1 GCA_018066015.1 Candidatus Colivivens equi | reverse complement strand
ATATATGACTACATGATAAATTATCAAGGTGGCTTTGTCCGCCGCGGGTTGATAGGAGAAATCATGTATCAGATTTTTCAAATCCATCCGTATTCTTTCCATACAGTCATTCTCTATCTAGATTTATTCTCCTGGTTGGTTCTGTTAGTAATTACAGCTAGAATATGCAAAGAAAAAAAGCTCTTGCCAATTTATCCACTCGCAATCTTTATGGGGACTCTCTCATATCGAAGAGACTTTATGATGATTGTGATAGCATATTATATCTATCTGTTGCTCATCAAATATATAACCTCAAAACGTAAATCTTATTTTGTTGCTTGCTGTGCTCTTACCATTTTGTCAATATTAATATATGAGCCTTCATTTTTCTTTATAGTACCAATATCTGTTTTAATATTTTGGAATTCAATAAAAGAAGAATCTACACATTACCAAATAAGAAGTTTATTTAAAGCCTTTTCTCTACCATTAGTAGCAATGTTGCTTGTATGCTTGTCAAAAGGATCAAATGCAATTGCTTCTTCAATATGGAATTCGTGGATGCCTTTATTCAATTATATTGGCAAAGAATACCAACCTGATCATATTCCTGCAGCGATTAACTTTCTTGAGCGCCCAACAGGAGAAGTCATAAAATTCCATTTAGATTTAAATTACCATTTGTGGGACAATAAGTGTTATTTATATACTACAGGATCTCTTTTCTTTTTCATCATCAGCTATTATTTGACAACAAGAGCTCCACGTAAACAAAATGCACCTCAACAAGAATACTTACTATTGAGTGACGTATATATTGCTCAATTTGTATGTTTGCTACCAATGTTTTCAATTTTATCGTGTGACTTTGGAAGAACCATATATTACGTGATACTTACAAGTTATATGTTAACCTACTTATTAGTGAAGAATGGAATTCAATTGGAAGTACCCATCATTCACACTATTTCAGTTAAGATGCAGTCTTTATTTAGTCATCGCTTGTTTTTCAACAACATCTGGTGTTATACTGTCTTATTGTTTTTAATTCCATATAATATTGCCTGCGGCATTTCTATTTTTCATCCATTATGGAATGAATATGAACCTATGCTTATGCCCAAACTACGAATAATACTCAACATTATAGGCCTATGATCTCCCCCTATCTCCGTTTGCTTCGACCGCAACAATGGCTGAAGAATGGATTTGTTTTGCTACCAGTATTCTTTGGTCAACAAATGCTTGACTCATCTTTATGGCTACCAGTTTTGATGGCTAGCTTGTCGTTTTGTTTTGCATCAAGTGGCATCTATTGCCTCAACGACATTTGTGATGTAGAAATGGACAAATTACATTTGAAAAAACGAACACGTCCAATTGCAAGTGGAGCAATAAGTCCTAATATGGGATATATCGTTATGTGCTGCTGTTGGGTTCTTGCCATTTTACTCGCATGGTTGGCAGGAGAATCATTATCAAATTCCCTCGGAAGCCTTGTTATTATTATTACTTACATTCTCTTGAATGTAGCATATTGTTTTCGATTGAAACATTATAGCATCGTTGACTTATTTGTCATCTCATCAGGCTTCGTATTCAGAATTATTCTTGGAGGCATAGTCACTGGCATAGCACTTTCAAAATGGATTGTGCTGATGACATTTCTCTTGGCACTGTTTATTGCAATTGCGAAACGAAGAGATGACGTAATTATCTATGAATCAAAAGGCGTAAAACTCAGAGGCAATATTGCCCGATATAATTTATCTTTTATGAACCAGGCACTAAGTATAGTGGCAAGCATCACCATGGTATGTTATATCATGTACACTGTATCGGATGAAGTAGTGACACGTGTTGGAAGCCATTATATATATGCAACTTCTGTCTTTGTGCTTGCTGGCATAATCCGTTACCTTCAAGTTACTTTAGTGGATGCGCGAAGCGGAAGCCCAACAAAAATACTATTAAAGGATAGGTTTCACTAGTGTCCAATTAAAATTTTAACATTAGTTGAAGTTCGTCCTCATAGGAGTCTTTAGTAGCAATTTGCCACTTCTGACCATTTTTGAAGAAATCCTCGAGAGGAGTTTTTTCAAAAAGAG
>JAGHSE010000364.1 GCA_018066015.1 Candidatus Colivivens equi | reverse complement strand
CACTTATGTAATGTTCATTGAAGAATTGATTACCAAAGTGCAAAGGTAAGAAAATAAAACTTCAACTCCAACTTAACGTAAAATAATTTACGTTTACGATTATGTTTACGTTTTATTTTCTTACCTTTGCACTATGACATTAGAAGTCCAAATATGTACCATTGGAGATGGCATATTGAAAGTGCCTGAGATTTTCTTGCCTGAAAGAGAGGATGTAAAATACCTTATTTCGTGGCAGATAGATAATCCGTTGAATATATCTAATGTCGCAATGCTTGCTTGCTTTCACCGAAAAGATGTCAGATTATTTACCATGCAAGGACAAGGTTTGAGCAGAAATCGTAATAATGCTTTGATACGTACAGAAGGAGACATCGTATTGATTGGCGATGATGATTGCAGATACTCAAATGAATATTTTGACAATATTATTAAGACATACAAAAGGTGTAATGCAGACATCATTTTGTTTGAATTAAATGACTTGATGCCTGAAAATGTATATCAACAAGTGCAAGAGAAGCCGTATCCGAAGACTTCTATGTCTTACAAAAAGGCAATGAGGCACAAGGGGTACTATCCTTGTTCATGCGAGATGACCCTGTCCAGAAAGGCCATTGAAGTTGGAAACATAAAATTCAATGAAGATTTCGGACTTGGCAGTGGACGATATATATGTGGAGAGGAATCGGTGTTGATAAAAGATGCTGAAAAACAAGGATTGAAAGTCATGTTTGAACCTAAAGTAATAGTTGATACTCCAAGAACTACCACTGGGACTAAATTTCTTAGTGACACCAGAGTACAAATTGCCAAAGGTGCTACTTTCAAGTATTGTTATCCAAAATGGGAAGCATGGATAAGATGTTGGAAAGAGGCCTTACATTATGCTGTTTATCATCATGCAAATGCCGTGCAGTTGTTTAACACTATGTGGAAAACAGACAAGTAGAAAATTACTTTGGGGTAATTAATAGAACACCCCTTAAATATATCACTATCCGTCACAATATGATTACCATTGTAATACCAATATTGAACAGAAAAGAGGTACTAGAACGTACTTTGGAAAGCATTGCTAATTCAGATTATCGTCCTGTCAATTTGATTATGGTAGATAATGGCAGTACTGATGGCAGTATGGAAATAGCTCAAACTTTCCAAAGGAAATATCTATCTAATGATTTTGACATATATATAACAGAAGAGGAAAAACACGGAGCTTCGTATGCACGCAACAAGGGTTTGAGCAGGGTAAAAACAAAATATGTCTATTTTTTTGATGATGATGACTTATTTAGCGCAGACTTCTTATCAACTTTTGAAAAACTTTTAAGCGAATTTGCAAAAGAGACTAACATGCCTGATATGGTATGTCTGACAACTTATATGCAGGTTGGTAATAACAAACCTTTCATACGGGATTATCATTTTAAAGGCACAAATCCTGTATGCAACCAAATCATTGCTGGACCACTTAGCACTCAGTCGGTAATTTATCGCACTGATTTTCTGAGAAGTATTGGGGGATGGGACGAAAATTTGTTCGTTTGGCAAGATTGGGCATTAGGAGTCAAAGCCTTGTTGCATAAACCATTGGTGTATTGGTTTACTGAGAAGTCTTTCCATACGATATTTGTTCACAAGAACAGCATTACATTAAATACAAATAAAGTTCATAGACAACACACAATAGACTTCGTAAGGAACCAACTTACAGAGTCAAAGCATTTGTCAGCACTGAAAATACGTCAGTTAGACTTAAAATGTCATATTCCGAAATTGTGGATGTTAGCCAAACTTTTTAAGTAAATAAAATGATTCAAGATTTTCAAATAAGAATATTGCCCGAAATAGCTCATAGTGAACAGAGAATTCTTACATATTTAGAGCAGGAAAAGGGTATTGACGCAAAAGGTGTTCGTCAAATGCGAATTCTCAAGCGCAGTATTGATGCACGACAAAGAACAATATTTGTAAATTTGAATGTACGACTATTTGTTAACGAAGATGCTCCTGAATTGGAATATCAACCTACTGAATATCACAATGTAGCAGGGTGCCCTTCAAGTATAGTTGTCGGTGCTGGTCCGGGGGGACTTTTTGCTGCGTTGCGTCTCATTGAATTAGGCATTCGTCCAATTGTTGTAGAAAGAGGGAAAAACGTACATGAACGTAGAAAAGATATAGCCAAAATTTCAACTCAACATACTGTCAATCCTGAATCAAACTATTCATTTGGAGAAGGAGGTGCTGGAGCTTTCTCTGACGGGAAACTCTATACTCGCAGCAAAAAACGTGGCGATGTTGAGAAAATTCTTAATGTATTCTGTCAACATGGGGCCTCAACTAACATTCTTATAGATGCACATCCACATATCGGTACAGATAAATTACCTCTTGTAATAGAAAATATGCGCAATCGGATTATCCAATGTGGCGGAGAAGTGCGATTCCAAACTAAAATGACTGATTTGATTATTCAGGGCAATGAAGTTATAGGAATAAAGACTCTTAAAGTAGATGAGAATGGAAATGAGATTCTTGAAGAGCTAAAAGGCCCTGTCATCTTGGCAACTGGTCACAGCGCTCGCGATGTTTATAGGTGGTTATATAGTAACAACATTGAAATAGAGGCAAAAGACCTTGCTATTGGAGTCAGACTTGAACATCCTGCAGACCTCATTGACAGAATTCAATACCATAACAAAGTTGGTAAAGGAAAATATCTACCAACGGCTGAATATTCTTTTGTAACACAAGTGGAAGGCAGAGGGGTATATAGCTTTTGTATGTGTCCTGGAGGAACAGTGGTACCAGCTGCGAGTGGGTCTGAGCAAGTGGTTGTTAATGGTATGTCATCTAGTCATCGTAATAGTCCTTGGAGCAATTCTGGAATGGTAGTTGAAACGCATGTTGAAGATATTGCCAAGATGATGCCAACTGAAAATACTCCACTTTGCATGATGGAATTTCAGGAATGGTTGGAAAAACAATCATGGATTATGGCAGGTATGCGCCAAACAGCACCAGCACAACGAATGAGTGATTTCGTGAATAATCGTCTTTCTGGCTCCTTGCCTAAATCTTCTTATCAACCTGGACTTATCACATCGCCACTCCACTTTTTGCTTCCTGACTTTATCACTCAAAGATTACAACAAGGATTTCGTACTTTTGGAAAATTAAGTCATGGATTTCTTACAAATGAGGCTTTGATGATAGGTGTAGAAACACGTACTTCTGCCCCTATTCGCATTACTCGCGACCACCAAACATTGCAGCACATAAGACTACAAGGATTGTTTCCATGCGGAGAAGGTGCTGGCTATGCAGGAGGTATTGTTTCTGCAGGTATTGATGGTGAAAAATGTGCAGAAAAAGTTTCGGTTTTTCTTGCAAATTAATTTTATATACTATATCTTTGCATAACCCAACTTAAGGGGTGTTCTATTAATTCCC
>JAGHSE010000300.1 GCA_018066015.1 Candidatus Colivivens equi | reverse complement strand
GACTATAATTGGCGCACAACCTTTTTGTATGGAAATGCTATAGAACGAGCAATTCTACTGTTGAAATTGATATTAATCAAAGCGATAGATAGAAATGAGAAAGAGATTTGCTCAATATTTAAGAAAGACAAACTCAAATCGAGAGAAACTCAATTCCAATATTCAAAGACACTAGAATATATGATCTCCCAAAAAGGAGAGGATTTTGTTATTGGATATTTCAACCAAATAACATGGAGAAATAGTTTGATTGCAGATCTGGTTTCATTCGCAATCAAAAATAAGGACTATGAGAAGTTTGTATCTTATGCTGCTTTAGAGGCCGACAATAAACAGCTTCATGACTGGTTTGATAAATATAATTTAATGTTCTTGGAGGAGATTCTTCGTTGCAGAAAACTTAGAAAAGTTTTTTTTAGTTCAGGAATTAATAGTATAGAGTGTGAGAGTTCGACCTACATGACCTTACATGCTTGCTTAAGAAATGTATTTGAAAACTTCTCTAAACAATTGACTTTATATGTTCCTTTGTTAATAGAGTCCGGTCGAGAAAGGGTAATAGAACGATATGGTGCTATTTGCGGTGTCCCAAACTTCCATTTGGCGCTTAATGATTCTTCTTTTGAAATTGAGCAAGTAGAACCAACAGAAGAAAACATTAATCTAGCCACTGAGTATTTGAAGTCAATTTTGAAAGGAATGGACGAGGGAAGCTTACTTGACAAAGAAATGTTAATGGATGCTGTCAAGGATGCAGAAAGGGATTTGGTATATTATTTCGAACTCAAAGACAAGAATTGCTGTGTTTTCACAGCAGAAGAAAAGGAACTCCTTTTACGTGCATCAAAAATGCCTATGTTGTCATTTCTATATCAAAAAGTATTTTTGGAAGGAATCAGAGGGGATGATATGATACATTTTTTTGTGTCAAGAAAGGATAAACAAGATGCGCATAGTTATATTTCTGGTAAAATAGTGGAGCAAGAAGCGCTGACTCACGAAGAGGCCTGGAAGATTGAAAAAGATTTTACATACGGACAAGAGAACGATACACTCCGGCTACCTCAAGATTTTGACACTTATCCGTCTGTTCACGATCTTCACTATGAAAAAATTTCTCAACACCATTACGTTCCAGAATACAAGAAATATCAGAAGACAGGTGTATCTATTGATTACACAAATATAAAGGCTCATCAGATAGAACAACTGTTTAATCAATTAGTAGAGTGGGGATATATTTATAATAATGAAGACCAGTTATTCAACCTTGCATTTAGACTAACAGGAAAGTGGATAGACCATATGACCAACAGAATCATATGGCGATGTGTAGATGATTATAGTTTACCAATGTTCATTCACAATTTCTTTGTAAAAGGGAAGAAAACCCCATATACACTATCACAAAAATTCTTTGTTTACTTCAATGGGACAAAGTCTCAAAAAGTATTCGAAAAAGGGACTAAAAACTTGACTGCATATGTTGAAAGTAAAGTGGAAGAGAACCAAAAGTTTGCAAAATTGAATGCTGAGATTTTTGGACCCAAATAGTTTGAGACATCAAACGTTTTGAATACTCTAGCAAAACAAAAAAGAGTAGAAAAATGTAGAATGGCCGTAGTGTACATTCTTTCTATTTACTACAAAGTTAACTTCAGCGAATGCCTTAAAAAACAAAAGTAGCAGTGGATGGTTATCTCCAACTGCTACTCGATGATTACCTAAGTCACGATTCTAAACCATTACGTTAATCCCCCCAAGTCTTCTATGACTTGATAGCCAATGGTGTCATTGGATAAGAATGCTACTATTGAGCCGGTGGTGATCATATTATTGTTTGTATATTTTATTCACTCCATACTTTTCTGACCATTGCAAAGATGTTCCATTTGAAATTAGTTTAAGAGCCTGGAATCGTTTAAGAGTTTTGTCAGAATAAAGAATCACAGAATCTCCTTTCAGGGAATAATAGCATTCTTCGTCTTGATCTAACGATTTTAAAATAGGAGCCATAAATAATTCTGTCATTAAATCCATTGCTTGAGGATTATAGTTTCCTCCTGAGGCTAGCATCATATACATATCCACAGAATTAAAACGGCTATCTTTTCTGCCTCGATCGAAGTACATTCTCGTATGAGCCTTTTGATTAGATAAGAACGTCAAATCTATACATACCGCACCTAACTTGTTAATATAATCAACTACTAATTTTCCCTGAGAACCTCGACCAAATAACGTTGCAGGGTCAAACACTCCCCAGTAGTTATTTCCAGACAGCAAACTTCTCGCTCTCTCTTGATTAGAACTAGCGAGTATTTGCTTTAATTTTAGCTCAAATCTTCTTTCCTCAATCGATGTCTTAATGAGAGCGAAACTGTTATAATTAATTTCTGACAGTTCCAAAGAACGAAATGGCTTCCCCTCTTCCTGTATAGTAATTACCTTCTGGCCTTTTACATTCTTGATTGTGCCTGAATAAGTAGCAATAGAGTCCGTATATGAGAAATTTCCATTCAGGAAATCTGTATTGTCCCAAAGACCAGATATATATCCGCTCAAGTATGAATATTTACATTCACCTATAGGCTGGAAAGACGCGAATGTACCATCGAATACGTAGTCATTGAAATCAAATCGTCCAGAAAGAGAATCGCCATGTACAGTTCCTGTAAAAGGAATAAGAGAGCCTTGAAAATCAAAACTCTTTGTTTCGCAGTTCCCTTCTACAAATCTACCATTTTCCCATTCTCCAAAATATTGACCGCCGTTAACATTTCCTTTTGAAACTCCCTTATAGAAAGAACCATCTTTCCACTCACCTGAAATTTCCGTTGTATCATTCTTGATCGATGTGTTACCGGAATAGAAAGAACCATCTTTCCAGACACCTTCCCAAATACCTCCTGTAGGGTCTATTAGTTTTCCCTTCCCAAGCTTATGGGATATGATTTGTCCTTCAAAAAAGCCTTCACTCATATGCCCAACGCACTGTCCGCTCAATAGCGAAGCAGCTCCTAATTCCGAAGCAAGTCCTCTAAAAACTCCTTCATACCAGTCTCCATTAGACATAGTGAGACGTCCGTGATTCAAGTTGAACTCGGAATTATGTTCAAAGGATCCTTCATAACAGTTGCCCAAATCATCAGTATATTTTCCTGTTTTTGGGGAGTCCGAAGTTTCGAATTTACCAGTAAAAGTATGACCATTGTTATAGTTGACAGTTCCATCAACCATATCGCCTTTAATTGTGTAATCTCCATTAATTACATGTGTCAGCGCTCCTTTATATGTAACATCGTAAGAGTTTCCTGCCCGATTAAAAATACAATGAGGATAACTAACGTCAAGTTTAGTCGGATAACTGATATGGTCTTGCTTTTGTCTTAAATCGAGTTCAATGGAAGAACCCGTAGATGAAGACAAAAGATTAACTGTTATATGAGTGCCGCGGATATGCAGGCGATGCCATTGGGCTTCACTGAATTCTCTGGTCATAAATCCATCATGCCATGCCTTGCCGGCTCTATCCCAGTTAATACCATCGTTGGTCTTAACGTTTTCTGCATCAAACGTTGTTATGGACGGAACTACTGCAGTTCCGTTCACGAACTTAATGCCTAGACATTCTTTCTTATCTTTGGTTTCCTTATTATCAACATCCGAATAAGAATATTCCACTTCTCCAGAGAAAACAAATCCATTGTTATAGATTACTTTCGCTTCAGTTACGATGTTATTTTTGAATACTCCCTCTATGCGAGTCAATACAACGTCCTTTTGTTCGATAGACCTGAATTCTAGCACACCAGGCCCCATAGGGACTTTTAACTTCTCGATTTTCTCAATAGCCCCTTCATAAATACAGTATTTTCCGAATTTGATTTTTTCATCTTTCGCAAAAATCATTGTGACGGAAAATAGAAAAATGAAAAACAAAGAGATTGATTTTTTCATATTCATTAATATTTGTGTTTATTAAGGCTGTCATTGCTAAGCATAATAGTTCAGACTGCCAATTTGTTTAACATTACAAATGCCTCATTTTAGGTTCCTTAGTGTCTCTATATAAGCCTTTCCCGAGAGATAGAACTGAAGGAGAAGTGCTTCCAAGACTCCCGAATCGGCTTTAAATAAAAACAAAAAAGACGTGGAATCTTGTTTCACATCCTCCTGGCTGGGCTTCTGGAATTGCCTTGAAGAAAAGATAATGAAACACTACCCCACGTCCAGCCCTTATATGATGTGTATCAGCATATACGAAACCGAACGAGAAGTGTAGTTCACATATCCATCTTCAAATTTTTCCAGAATTTAGCCAGTGGACAGCGAAAAACGCCTTCTAGTTAATGCTAAGGATAAGTCCTCTGATTAACACAGAATCCCGCCCTTAGACGTTGCAAAGATAAGTATAATATCAATATGATGGACTTTTCAAGTTCAATTATCTGTCAGAAACTGCTCACACATTAACCATTTGAGTAATAAAAGGAGAAAAATAGCCTCACCCCGAAGGGTGAAGCCTAATGCAGAGAGCGGTTAATAGAGATTCCAGTTATAATGCAGAGTTCGCTTATGGCTCCCTCATAGGATTAGAATAACGAGAAGATACCTATTGTAAAAAGACGAAGATGTCTCAATGGTATCTTCTCATTATTTTATTAGTCACTGACTACCTGGAACTCGTGGAAGTAATAGTAGAGGTCATCTTCCTCTTCGTGTTCTTCCATGTAGTCATTCAGAGCCTTTTCGATAGCCTTGAAATTAGCTTCGACTTCGTGCCTAACTATGTCCTTAACATACATAGCAGCTTCGGTTAGCGTTTCAAAGTATTCTGAATCTTCAAAGCCATCAAGATAATATCTATCGTTGAAGAATTGTCCTTCAGTGTCATTCGTGTAGAATCTTTCACATCCGCTTTCTTCTTCTTGGTAGTAGATCTTCATACCTGGGAAACAGGACTCAATGAAGTGTCTCGTTTCTGCCATTTCAGCCCAAGCGGTCTCAGTGTTAAAGGTAAGTACATCATCCATTTCATAGAAAGTTATAGTACCACGACAGTATATTTTGTTTGGATCGCCTCCAAGTGCTTTTACCAGACAGCCTAACCAAAGTCTTGCATCATACCAGCCATTAGGAACGAGTGGAGTCTTTCTTCCTGCAAGCCGCTTAATGGTCTTGTAGAGTTTGGTAACATCTTTCTTTTTACCTGTCACCTTATAAGTAGTAAAACAAGTATTGCTCATAGTTCTATATCATTATTAGGTGCTGCATCTATGATAACCAGACACACGTTCAGTTGTTCAATATCGGATAGTTCTGATAGTTCAACCTCAAACCCTTCTCCAACATCCATCATAAGACCTTTCTCTGGGTCATAATAGAAGTCCTCTACGATGTTCTTTTTCTTAACCATTTCGTCACCATTCCAGCAATAGGTTGTGACGGTTGGATAGCAAGGAACATTATAGAAGTCCTCTTGTCCTGCTCCTTCATTGAATTTCTTGATAATAGCCGTAGCCTTATCGATGACCTCCTGAAGTTCTGGAACATCCTCTAACTCAAAAGCCTCTCTGTTATCATATTCAAGGCTAAACTCATCATTGGAGATTTCGATTTGGTCTGCTTTTTCAATAGCCTCTTCTTTCGAGTTGGCTAAAACAGTTACGTCGGCTGTAGCGTAATAGTTGTAATGGATAACAAATTTTTTCATATTTGTAATTGATGTTTAAGCCCAATCATTCTGTAGCCATACCTCAATATCGTAATTGACAGTATAGCCTTGGGTCTGAAAGGGGATTTGTAATTCTTGTTTTATTCTCTCTTTAGCCTCTTCCTTAGTTAGTCCATCAAATTCATCAAGTGGGATGTTGTGATGTTCTGCTATGGCTTCAATGGCTTCTTCTTTGGATGTATAGATTCCTTTGCATTCCCGATTGCTCAGGGAATGCCAGGAATCAGTTTCATACACAGGATAAACGTAAGTCTCGCTCATGCTACTTGCTTAATAAAGAAGGTTATCGAGTTGAAATTAGATGACCATGGATAACTTGAAATCATCCTGTAACCTTCACCTCGCTTGCCAGAGTAAGGTTCGAGATTCCAGTGCTTCCTGGTACACTTTGCTCTTCCGACAATAGTTTCAGTCGGAACATAGCCTTTATTGATTAGATTCTGGAGTGTATCACGTTGCTCTTCGCTATAGATCCGAGCATATATATCACTCCGTCGCTGAATCTGTGTTTCGATGATAGCCCAACGTTGGTTCTTCCATCTTGGTTCTTTATTCTTATTCATTTGTATTGAATGTTATAACGTTCGAGAAGGAGTTTTACTTGCTGGGCTGTAAATGTACCACCACGGCTTGTAGTAAATCCTTCATTATTTAGAATTCTAGCCATTTCAGAAAGATTGGATGTCTGACCAACCAATATCTTCAACATGGCTATCGCTCTCTTGTTATTAGGATTAGCACTCGCTTTTGCCTTGATGGTTTCTCTGCTATGCAGGATTGCTTTATTCTGGTTGTCGGTGAAGTTCTCAGGTTTGCCCAATGGCTCACCTCTTGCTTTCTTTGCATCAAGGGCTTGCTTAGTTCTAGCTCGGATCATGTTGGCTTCATACTCTGCTATACTGCTGATGATATGAAGGACAAGTCGATTTGCTTCTG
The DNA here is from genome assembly GCA_018066015.1 of Candidatus Colivivens equi. Taxonomy (GTDB): domain Bacteria; phylum Bacteroidota; class Bacteroidia; order Bacteroidales; family Bacteroidaceae; genus Colivivens; species Colivivens equi. The sequence continues at coordinate 14,068 of JAGHSE010000300.1, read as the reverse complement.
GAAAATCACAGAATTTGATTTCTACGTCTGATTCAAGTAAGCGTGATGTGAATGCTACGTTCCTGCTTAACCTATCTAGTTTTGCCACGATTAGGGTTGCTTTCTCCTTTCTGCATAATGCTAAAGCCTCCTGTAGTTTTGGACGGTCAGACTTACGACCGCTCTCTATTTCTACAAATTCAGAGATTGGTTCTTTTCCCTGAAGGTAGTTCCTGATTATTTCACGTTGGGCATCCAGGCCTAAGCCTGATGCACCTTGTCGAGTGGTTGAAACTCGTAAGTATGCTACATATTCCATAATTTCAATAATATCGAACGGACGTTGAGTTTATTTGAAACTTTTGATTGAAGATAAAAAAAGGAAAATATACAAAAAATGTGACTTTGTGAAAATCTTGCTTTTTTGTATATTTCCCGATGCTTAGAGAACGGTATTCTCCTACACTGCCATTTTATGTGTAAGTCCACATATATGACAAATGTAATCGTAGTGTGACGTTCCGTATCTGATATTTGCATCTATTACAGGAACCAAGTTGTCGAGGAAAAGAGAATTATAGGTAAATTCGTTTTCCTCATTGTCCGGCTTGATGGTCAGTTTGAAGGTATTGGTGATATTCTCATACTGTATCATAACCAATGCCTTCAATTTACCAAGGTAGAAGGATGTTCCGTTTTTAATGACCTTGATACTGTTCAAATCAGGAAGCCAGGCGAAAAAGAATCGACATCTTTGTAGTGGTTCCCAGATTTGCTTTGCTATACGCTCGTTTGTTTGTTCTTCCATTTTATGAATTGATTAAGAAGTTAAGTATTTTAGCATCATAATCGCTCACCTTGTCATTCTCGACGGTTGTATCAATTACATCAGCCAGGCATTATCGATGCAAGTCTTATAGTGTTTCTCGCCGATAGGTTGTTTTACATGATGTTGGATTATCTTCCAAATCCAATCGTCTAGTTTATTCGCTTTTTCCTTAGCATAGTCACGATTGATGCTATCTGGAAAATTGCTGAACACTTTCCTGAGTGCTCTAAATCGGGAACCTTCTTCAAGGCTATCCCAATACTTCATTGTGATCTTTTTCTTATCTGCCATATATTTATTCAATGTTATCAAATCCAATAAATCTTGTTACAATAAAGTCCTCTCCATAGCCTTCGTTTGTTAAACCAATTAAGCCCTGGAGAGAATTGCAATAGAATAGGATGTCATCGTCATGAATAGCGTCCACTCCATCAATAGCGATGATCTCTGTATAGTCGCTTTCTTCTTGATCAGACTTCCAGTGTACCTTTACATAGGCTGCATTAGGTGTATAGCCCTGTTCGTGAATGTAATCGGTATAAGCTTTATGTATTTCTGCTTTTATGCTCATACCAAAACTTCCTTCACTTGATTGAAATAGCACCAATGACCATTATTAACGTCAATAACTCCATGATGCTTAGAAACGTCAGTACTTTTTACAGAGCGTCCAGACTTTTCTCCATGTCTGCATATCTGAATATCTTCTACGATACCTATACAGACCTCACCTCCGAAAAGAGAGTGTTTAATCTTATCTCCAATATTAACTTTCATGCTGTTTTGAGTTTGTCGGGATATTTGTTTTCAATATAGGCTACAAGGATAGCCTTGATGACTCGTGCTCTATCTTCTCGATCATAATTTGCAGGAACTTTGTGTTCATAGCCATTACTGAATAACTCTTCAAGATGACCTAGACACTGCTTTTCATAGCGGTTATCGAGGAATTCACGGAGCTTATAGGAAACATCCGTATCGGTATCGTCGCCCTGGATATAGACGCTTAGATAAACTTCGTCCTTCTTTGAGTTGTAAATGTTCCTGACTTTGCTGTTCCAGTTATTAGTAGCTCCAGACAGAAAAAGAGTCTTGAACTTGCATCGTGTCTTATTGGTATCACCAAGACCAGCCTCCTTGATAATTCGGAGAACTGTAGCATAGGTTATACTGAGGAGTTCTGATTGAGAAAGATTCTCTATTACCTCCAATTTCTTTTTTGGAGCGGTTCGAGTAAAGATGAATTGATTGATGTTCGTTGCCATATTGATTTGAGGATAAATAAAACCCTCTCACATTTACAAGCGGTACTGATTCTTGTTCTTACGGCTCTTACGCCAGCCGGAATAATGTGAGAGGGTGTTGGTTAATGTTTTCTGATGAAGAAAATAGAGATCAGGGAATACACATATATAATATATTATAGGTATTCCCCAGCCTTAGTTAGTAACTATGTTGTTATGCTGTCAGGATCTTGAGGGAACCTGCTACATTGGACTTTTTGATGAAATCATCATAAGGAAGATCGGGATAAGCCTTCTTGAATGATGCTAAGTCGAAACTGCTACGAGTTGAGTCTGCGGTACGAGTGAAGGAAATTCCCTCACCCTTCCAGTTATTCACATCAAGAAAAAGCATTGTTTCTAGGATGTCCTTCTTGATAAAGTTCAGTTCCTCTTCTGCCTCCTTCTTGGTCTGAATAAGCTTGATAATACGCTTGCATTTTGATTCAACTTCCTTTGGTAGTGCATAAGGATTCTGGAACTGTTCGCCATTACGATCAGCTTCTAGAAGAGCCTTACAGATGTCCGTCGGAATGCGCTCGATTGGAACTAGTTCTGCTATATGATTAAGCGAACCGTCCTTCTTGGTCTTGTTGCATAGGTGGATTACATAGAGTTCTGAAACTCTTGCTCCCTTATTTTGCAACTCGAATAGGTAGGCGTAGATACTGAGCTGATAACGAGCCTTGGTCATCTGAGCTTTGTTGAGTTTCGCATTTGAATAGGTCTTAACATCGTACAAACTGAACTCAGCATCACTGAGTCTGCATACAAGGTCGATATTAGAGGCATAGTATTCCATATCTGATACATTATACTCCGATGCCTCAATATTCAAGTCTGCTGTGAGATTCCTAAAATCCTCCGTTTCGACTGTACCGTCATGCTCGAAGTCGTTGATGAGCCTTTCGATGCTTTTATGAACGGAAGTTCCATATTCTCCTGCTTTCTTGATTAGATATTCAGGACAATCATCGTATTCATGACCTGCTACCTGCCTCTGAATGGCTCCAGTGACCCCAAAGAGTTGTTTGTCACCAAGCCAGTATTCGTGTTCTTCCTCCTTGAAGAGAACACCATTATTGATAAGTTCTATTCTTACCATTGTAGTAAAATGAATTGTGGTGGTATCGAAATGTCTTTATGAGAGATAAAACGATACCACCTAGTTAATGATTAAGCTGCGTTAAGAGACTGCAAAGCCTTCTTACGATTGGTCAGAAGGGCTTTAAGTTCGGGATTAGCCTCTATTACCTGAGTATTATCGAGGTATAGAGATACGAGTGCCGATACATCGTTAGTGCTGTTGATAGTAGCCTTCAATGTCGCTGTAGGATCGGGAGCTTGTACCTGTGGTTGTGCCTGAGTCTGAATCGGGCGTTGTGTATTGTACTGCTGACGAGGCTGTGCTTGCTGTCGCTGATAATTACCATTGTTCTGGTCATCATTCTGCTTCTCTGGAATATCGTCTGCTTCTTTCTGGAATACGTTGAGACCAATACCTGTAGCAATAGCTACGTTCTTCACAAGACACCTCCAAATTGTCTTGTTGATGTCAAAACTTGTTGCTGCTTCTACGGTTTTGTCCTCATAAACCTTCTTGTAGTTGTTATAGACAGAGTAAGTATATGGCTCCAATTTCATAGACTTGTTCTTGAAGTCCATAACTGGAAGGAAGCACTCTGTAGTATGTCCTTCAATCGTAACCTCGGTATAAACAAAGATACCTGTATTCGGGTCTGAGAAGAATGGGAGTCCTGTATTTGGATTCTTTATTACACGTAAAGATGCAGTAGGATAGACCTTATACATCAGCTCTAAACAGTTAGCCCAAGAGAGATAACTGAGTTTGTCACGCTTTTCAAGTACCTCTGAAAGGTCGAGGTTTGAAAGATACTCGAACATGATAGTTCTACGCTCGTTGTCTGAAACTCCTTCTGGAATAACAGGCAGATTGATTTGAATTTTACACATGATTGTAATTGTTATTAAAGGTTTTGAAACTGTTTAAAAAGAAGAGACCGAGGATAGCACATACTTGATAATAGGGTATTATTGGGTATAGTGCTATCCTCGGTCTGAGGTTGTTGATGTAGGAATAATCCTACTGAAGGAACCAGTCGTAGCCGTCGGTGTCATTACCGGTAAGGGCTTTCTGGATTCCAATAGCGAAATCGGTACAGTTCTGATTACGATCCAGCCAACGGTCTATGTAGGCCTGCTTGACTGATTCGTTTGCGTTCTGCATAAGATTCCAGCATGTGTACGGCTCTCCTTCCTTCTTGCCGAAGTTAGGATCACTGACGTAGTTTTTCACCATCGCATTCACGGCCTGATCGCCGATCGTTACTGATGGATGAAGCTTCTGTTCTGTTGTCGGAAGGTTCTGAAGTAATCTGAGTCTTCCGATGATGTTACAGAATTGAGTCTCACTGATAGGAGTATTGTTGAGATTCTCCAAGAGACTGAGAGTTTCTTCCTTGTGGGGATTGAAAGCGGTAAAGAGTTCGAGAGACTTCTGCATAATATCTGCTTCGGTCACACACTCGATGGTACCACTGTTTCCATCACAGGTAAGCATTAAGTTAGAACATACTCTTACCTGCCAGCCGACGAAAATCTTGAATTTCATAGGGGACTGACGGTTGTAGAGTTTGTCTTCGTTGTAAGCTCGGACTCCACCGATACAAAGATGTACGGTCTGTCCGTTGATAGAGCGGATGAGATTCTTAACATGACAGCACCAAGCGAGACGCTGGTAGAAGACTGTCTTTTCTGAGTCAAGAAGTTCATTAGCTTTCTTATGTTGAGCCGATGGGATGCGCCCGATAATAGGATGCGATACACGGATCTCAACAGAAGTTAAATCTCCAAATACTTGTTCAGCGACTCTGACCGTAGTACCGATAAAATTCTGGTGACTGATGGTCAGGGTATTGTCGCTGAAAGTAGGGATAATGTTGCGGTTGGTCAATTCCTCAAGCGTGATCGCCTGAGTATTTGACTCGATAAAGTTGGGATGCTCAGAGGCTTCCCATTCTTCTGGGTTAATTACTTCGGCTTCGATGATCTCAGGATCGTCAATGCCGAGTGTAGTTTCACTTACAATCTTTCCTTCGATAGGAATGATTGCTGTTGGTTGATTTGTTTTAGCCATAATTGTAAAAATGTATTTATGGGTTGTTAGTTTGTTTCTATAAAAGAAAAGACCTAGATAATCGCTATCTCTTCGACAGCATATATCCAGGTCTGGGAATATATTGTGGAAGTAAAACCTCTTCGGCTACTTCTCGTTGTTGTTATGATTGTATTGTTGAAAATGTTTAATTGTATAGTTGTTTACTTATAGATAAGGGTTTAAGATGAATACAGGGAAGAAAAAAATGCCACCTCTTCGGTGGCATTTCTCCAGCTCTGATAGATTTTCAGGCAACATTTCAGATAATACTAAAGATTATCCTCAATGATCTATCCATGAAACCGAGAAGTATTTCATTCTCTTGCGTCCATGTTGGAAGGGCTGTGTTTGTTTTAAATAAAAATGATTATTAAATTCTTGTCAATAGTAAGAGTTTGAGCTTTTTTCATCTGGTGGAAAATTTCTGTGTCCTCTTATAAACCCAATAGTTGAGATTCCTTTTTTGTTGTATTTGGGGGTCGTTTCACTCCCCTCCATCTTGGAAAGAAATATATATGATTATCTTCAAGGCTTCCTTAGGAAGACTCTCTATTGGATGATGCCTGATAAGGGATTATCCAATGAGTAGAAGGGGAGAGAATTGAAAGATGATATATTGCAAGAATTGCAAAGGATTCTCTTTCATGATTATCCCCTATATCCTATTTAGTTCTATCATAGAAAAGATAAATCCATAAGGCTTATATTCTAAGGGGAACCCTTAATAACTTTAGCCTTAACATACATCTTTCATTACAGGTAGAATCTCGATTTATATCCATAAATCTCAATTCTACCCTCCTTCACTCCAAGGAGTAAAGGAAACTCTTATATCAATCAAATTAGGATATACTAAAAAGTGTCCATTTCTCAAGTCTTATAATAACTAACTATTGGACAAAGAAATGGACACTTTTGAGAGAAGGGGAAAAAACAAGCCTAACCATAAGGCTAAACTTGTTTCTCTTCAGTTTATTCCTAGATTGATATTCAATTCTTTCAGAATTTTTACCAAAAGGTCATAGTCATCTTTCCTTGGTCTTTTGGATTTGGGGATTATTCCACTAAGCTCTCGAAGATTATACTCTATAGATTCATTCGAATCACTAAGCAGCATTTCCTCTTTCAGTTTTCCGTCTAATAGGAGTAGTTTTATATCATCGATCACTCTCTTTCCATTACGAATAGACTTTATTTTTCCTTTCCAGTCGGAGGCATTTATAGATGGAACTAGCTTGTTGTTATTGATATATTCACAGAGCCTTTCTCCCAAACTGAAATGTCCATATTTATCATGAAAGTCTTCTGAATAATACATTCTATATGTTTCTCCTGTATGATCCCTTAATCCTATACGGCATACAAGCTGAACATACTGGTATAGATTATAATCATTAGCATCGCAGTGTCCATTATATCCAGAGTTTAGTTTGTCTGTGCTGGAAGCAGGGAGCATCCATTTTCCACAGCATACGATGGATCCACAATCTCGATATTCATTAGTTGATTTACTGTCACTGGCTCCGTAATAGGTGATATAGAACTTATCCTGAGATACACCCTTTTTTAGTAGTTCAGATTGAACCTCATCCCTCCATTTGGATTCATTTGCTCCCTCACTATCGTCAAGTCCACAATCCCCTTTGAAGTCTTTCCAAATGACAATCAGTACTTTCTGAGACTCTTGGTCAATTATCCCTTTGAGAGTATTGAGGAAATTCTGTTTCTCCAAATTCCCTGGTAATTTTTTACGGTCTAGTCCGAAGGGAAAAGACTTTAATTCCAGTTTTGACTTATATTTGCATTCCACATCAATCAGCTCGAATCTCTTCTGTCCTGAGAAAAGTATATCTCCAGCTCCTTCTGCCAGATATAGGTGTGTATTCATCCCATCTTGAACTAGGTCTTTAGGGTAGAACTGAATCGAATAGGAGTTCTGCTGCTTCTGGAGCCAATCAGGAATAAGATTTGGAAACATCTTGAGAGCTACATCCCTCTTTATTCTACTTAACTTTGTGTCAATATTCTTGAATGGATCGAACTCAAATCCTTTGATGTTTTTATTGTAAGTATCTCTGATTCCTTTCTCATCACAATCACAGTCTTTCATAGTTAAGGGTAGCCATCCAGGGAACTTGTTCAATGGCTTAAAGAACTGAGGAGTCTCATCGATTAGAATCCATTGTCTGAGATCATTCCTTGTCATTAAAGCCTTAAAGTCTCCATCGAAGATTGGGAGATCTTTTAGTTTATCATTATAGACCAAGAAATAACCAGGAATGTCTGAAAACAGTCGGGGATGAGGGATTATAACGATTTTCTTACTCAACAATATCTCTGGGTTCTGCTTATACAGATTTAACTTGCTTTCGGCCTCAATCTGTTCGTTTGAATTATCATCCTTCGTAAACATCATCCAGATGTCTGTCTCTTTTAGACCTTCCTGACCAACGACATTCTCCTTAATCCACCTGTACATTCCCAGACATTCCTTTCGAGAATCAACGGCGTATAGGATTCCTTCTTTCCAGTGTTCCTTAATAATATCTTTATACATAGTCGTTTTTCCGCTTCCACAACCGCAGCTAAGAATAAAGCAACCTTTGCGGTCTGGTATCTGTAGGACATTTCCATTTGATAATGTCCTAGTAATTATGTTCGCTGTCATAGCCTTGCAAATGATTGAATGGATTATTACTTATCTGATTCACAGACCAGCTAAAACTCTCGGTTTTTGACAGCTTTATTATAATTTGCATGACCCATAAGCATTTTTGCTTGTTTTCGATTATCATAGATAATTCCACTTGTGATGTGCTTAATTCTTGTGTCCATGTTTTCTGCTTTTTATAAGAAGATTTATATTATGTTCAGACCTTAGGTAGGTTCGTAGTTTACCATAAGCATCCGTCCTGGCACGTTGTCTAGGGAGGATAGATAGGAGTTCCTAAAGAGTAATCTCAAGTGTACTTCCTTTTTCCAGTTCTCCAAATCTGGATTCTAAGGCTATAATATCTTTAGAAAATAGATCGTTTCCCTTATTATTCTTCTATGGAGGGATTGATGTAGTTGAAACCTGTTTCGTTTCTGCTGTCATCAAAGGTGATGGATAGTTCTCATCACTCATAGTTGTTCTGAATAGTGCTTCAAACATAATTTATTGTCCTATTTTTAGTAAAACTTGTATTTCTTCGTCTGTCTGTGAGTCGAAGTCCTTCCAGATTTCGATTTTTCTTTTATCCTTTGATTCACTCCATTTTTGTTGATAAGCGATATAGAGAGGATCATCCGCTTCAACAAATATCAGATTGTCGCTATTAAAGTTCTTCCAGTCATAATCAATGTGAAGGATAACCGGCTGTTTAAGGTCTGCATCATCGCCTTGAACATATCCAGCCTTTCTCATTAATTCATCAACATCAACCAGTTCTCCATTGATGTGACCTTTGGTGTGAACACAAGCATGAGGCCCAGGACAGAAATGAAGACCCATGTCTGGGTCGAAACGATAGTCAATAATGGAGATTGGTTTTGATCCCTCTTTGATTGTTCCATCCTTACAGACAGTCAGAACGACATCAGAGTAATCAATTTTCTCTTGTTGGTTATTTGAGTGTTTATAATGATAAGGAACCCACTCAAGGTTATTTCCGTTATTGTTGCAGAGATCACCATCTTTATGGTTAATCATGTATTTCTTTCCGTCTTTGGGCTTTGGTTTACACCAGCAGGTTATGACAGCCAGATCAATCATTACTTTCTTCCTGAATCGATCCTCAACATACATTCGTCCATCCGCTGTTTTTTTCTTTCTTGGATAATGCTGTTTAGTAATAGGCCATCCCCATGGTTTGGATGTAGTCTTTTCTTCATAGGCTAGAACAGAGCCATCTTGAGAGACCCAGACCCTTCCTTCTCTGTAGTAGCGACAGGTCTTTCCTTTAATTTTTTTAGTTTGCATAAAATTTAAAAATTAATTTAACAATAATGAATGGCAAGCATTTTCTCGATGCTGCTATTCATTATCAAGGGGGTCGAATTATGAAAATTGCAAATTTAGACATTTTGTATTACCTATATGTTATCAGTTTATAACGGAGATTTTCTTCTGGTGGAGTAAGTGAGTACTCATCATCAATGGTTTTATCTATATCTGTAGCTGAAATATCATCTAGTGTAGAAATGAACGTCTTTGCATCATTCTTATCAACACCAGCCCTAGCAAACATGTTGGCCAGGTAATGAAGATCATCGCCTCCTTTTTTAATAAAAGATTTATAACTGGGAGTCTGTTTTAGTCTCCACTTGTTGATCTTTTCCATAATCCTGGAGTCCTCAGAAGCCTTTGGAACAGAGGTCTGCTGCTTGAGCAGACTTAAAAAATTAGGTATATTCATATTTATTAAGGATTAATCTACCAGCCCCTAATCGCAGCCATTCAAAAAGGAACTGGTAGGTGTTATTGTTAATATAACTTTTCACCAGACGAGTTAGTGAAAGGATTGTGGAAAGGATTCTGATCGAAAGATACTTGGCTGAAAGGATGTGGAAGTGTTTCTTGTGATTGGGTCTTTATTTTTGATTTTTCAGCAATAGAATTGATGAATTTAGAAAACTCTTCTATAAAACGATGGTAAAACCAGACAGTGTTAGACTTTGTTTCTGAGAAAAGTCGTTCGACAATTTCACATAGAGACCTATAATCTTTTTTTTCGTCCTCAGAAAAACCAAAATGTTGAAGAGAGCAAAGATAATATTCGCAGTCCTCGTCAATTACTCCCAGACAATGTAAGTAGTGATAGAGCCCACTTTTTTTAAATTTAGTAAATAGTTTCACCATCTCATCGTCCCATTCTTCATTCGGAGATAGATTCAATAAATCAAGGAAGCGATCGATTCCGTTCTCTTGGTCGATACTATCATCTTTGCTTCCAAGAGTGTTGAATACATTTGGGAATACTTTGTCCAGTTTTGTATCTTCAATAATTTGATCAATGATACTTACTGCGGTTTCGCTGTCAAATGCAAAACCGTCAGGTAAAGTCTTTTTTTCAAGAATGCTCTTCAAATAATAGAGCAGTGAAAGTTTTTCTGATTTCATAATGTATAAATTTATGAACCACTCCCAAATGAGGCAAGAGTGGAAGGTTAAGACGGCCTCTCGTCTATGATTGCTTTATTCCTTCTCGTAGTAAGAGTTGAGTGTCATTGCAACTACCTGCTCCTTGGTCTGGTCGGTAGTAGCCTTTGCATTATTGACAGCATTAATGAGATCTGCATCCTTCTTACCAAACATTGAAACGATTTTAGTAGTAACAGACTCCTTATCGGCATTCTTATCCATGAGTTTGCTTCCTACCCATTTCCAAACAGCTGCACCCTTGAGAGAGAATGCACACTTGTTGGTTGTAGTGCCGAAGCACTTGCAGATAGCGTTGTAGGTCTGATCTGTGTACTTGAGGATGTCTGAATCATTGAGAAGGGGCGGGACACTACCAGAGAAGAGTTTATCAATATCAGACTTGCTAACCTCCTTACCAGTTGTTGCGTATGCAGCCGCCTTAGGAAGAAGTCCTGCAAGAACCTTCTCCTGATAGGAAGAAAGAATATCGTTGGTCTGAGTAGCCAGATAATCATCAACAAAGTTCTTAATCTTTGTTTGACAGTTACAGGTATTCATCTGATGATAATCGGTCTTGAACTGCTTAACACCATTATCATCATTCGGGTACTCAACGAAGAAGAAAATGTAATCGATAAGTTTTTTTACAATTTCCTCCTCCGAATCAGTTTCCTTCAATACTTTATCATACTTCTTCTTCCAAGCCCAGAATCGGGTATTTGCTTCCTGGATGACTGCATCATACTCGGAGGCTTCCTTCTCGTTCAGCATGTGGTCATCATAGGCATCAAGGAGGACGTAGCCTGCTTTATATGCGACAGATGGATTAGCAAAGCGGCCGGGAATCAACATACCCACTACCTCAAGACTCTTCATCTTGTCCTTAATCTGAGACTCTTCTTTACGGTTGCTCTTGATATAGCAGATCTTCAATGCTTTGTAAATATAGTTACCAGACTCATCCTTGTCCAGAAAACGATAAATTTTATCTGGCTCGAAGGACATCTTTGGTTGTGCAACACTTGCAGCTGCACTTGCCTGATCGTTTGTACCCAGAACAGTAGGGTCATTCTCGGAGGTCTGCACGATGGCGTCAACCTCTTTTTTTAGATCATTAACCATGATTAGTATTTAATTCTTAATACTTGCATAGGTATAATCCTCTGCGATTACGACGGGAGAATGTGGAGTTTTCTCCAGAGTTGGCGCAAAGATAGAGGTATAATAAGACGCTATTCTATACCATATTCTCCAATGTAAAGAAAAATACCAAATGTTCTCAGAAAGGACATTTGGTATATACAAAAAATATATCTGAAGCATTTAACTAACCACTGCCTGCAATACTTTAATTAGTTGCTCCGTATTCATACCATCTAACCGATTGATAATATCAGTTTTAAGACCTTGTACGTTCCATTTCGACATCTGTTTTTTTTGCGTCTCATCAGCGACCTCTATATACGGTTTCATCGACTCAAAGTCTTTATGCCCAGTACAACTCATGACTATATTAGCAGGAATACCCAAGGCGAGCGATACACATACGAAAGTTCTTCTTGCATCATGACAAGATATCTGATCACAGAATTTATATGGCACATCATTGCGCTTTGATCCAGTGAAATAGGTTTGCACTATTTCTCGATCTAAACCAGCCAATTTTGCTGCTTCTTTGAGGTATTGATTGAGCTTCTGATTACTTGGAACAGGAAACAGGAAGCCATCTCTAGTATCAGCGGTTCCCCAATACCGAGCCATAATCAATTTCGCTTGTTCAACCAAAGGAATGTGAAGTGAGTCAGAGGTTTTTTGTGTACAGACATCTATATGATCAGTATAAACAGAAGAACGACGAAGCGCTTTCAAATCGGAATATCGAAGGGATGTAAAGCTCATAAAACAGAACATATCTCTGGCTCTCGCCAAATAGTTTTTCTCTGGCGGGAACTTGAAATCCATGAAGTGAATCAGCTCGTGATACTTTAAGAAAGTCACAGTCTTGGGAATTACCTTCAGGTTCACCTTGTATTCAATCACGCCGGGAGCAATATAATATCCTTCAGCTTTGACCCAACGAAGAAAAGTCTTGAGCATCTTTATCTGCTTTGTAATTGTTACATTGCGATAGCCATTCTCAACATACCAGTTCTTAAGATTAACCATACGTTCCTTGGTCAGTGTCTCTAAACTGATATTTGGATCTGATGCATTGAGCTGATTCCATGCTTGCTGATATTTATAGTGTACAGCCGCTGACCAATTACGCTCATCTGAGCAAACATTCAGATAGTCCTCAAACAACTCTGTCAAAGTTTTATTTACCTTAGCCTTCTTAGGAGAATTCTCCTCTTCTACCTCTTCCACAGCAGCACGTATTTGTTCCACAGTAGGAATCTCGGACTTAAGGTCAAATTGAGTGAACGATACCTTGATCATTTCGAGTTTATGCTCAATCTTGCTATTGATAAAGCGTGCGGAAAAGGTTTCTTCGCCAACCTTATGAGTTGTATTGAGATGTGCGCGCTGTGTCGTTGCATCCCACTTTGCTGTATCAGCCTTGCATCCTACAGAAAAATATACTTGTCGTGTTTTCTTCATCCATTGGACACGGATCATCACATAAGGTACACGATTATCGATGTACACTCGTGTAGAATAATTAGTTTGTATCATAAGCAGTTATCTCTTAAAATATGATTAATTCACTGGCAAAGATACAACAAAAGGCCGAGGTTATTATATACTACCCCGACCTTGGACTATAAATGATAATAAATGACTATATAAAGTAACCTATTTTTCTTAAAGGTTTGATATTTAGGAAAATGTATTATCAAAAATGGTTATTTCTCACCAAAACACAAAAACCTCCAGCTCCACTCCATTTCCTCAAAGGCGTTAGTTTCGACTAATGCCTTTTTGTTTTGTTTTTTCGGCTCCAAAAAGTATTTTTCAACAAAAACTGCCGATAATATCAAGATTTTCCCTTTTACATAATCAAGCTGCAAAAATTTATTGTATCTTTGAAGCCGTATGTACTGCATACCTATACCACAAACGAAATACAAATAAGATAAACGTCATGAAAAGAACATCATCACCTTAAGTCTGCTTTTGTTCTCTTCGACCGCATTGGCACAACATCCGCTGCCCGAAATCAGCTATCGGTAATCTTAAGGACATTCATGTGATGTGCGAGTATATCAATGCCATCGGCAAGAAGTGCAAGGATGTAGGCTTACGCTTTGGCTATCACAATCATAGCCAGGAATTCCAAAAGGTCGAAGGTACTACAATGCTCGACGGATTTCTTGCAAAGACCGACCCTGAGAATGTCTTCTTCGAGATGGATGTCTATTGGGCGGTAATGGCTGGCGTCAGTCCAGTGGAATACATGAAGAAATATCCTGGTCGCTTCCCTATGCTTCACATCAAGGATAAATATGAGATTGGTCAAAGCGGCATGGTTGGCTTCAAACCTATCTTCCGCAATATGAAGACTGCCGGCACCGAATCGTTCACCTGCATCGAGGTCGAAGACCGTTCGTTCGAAAGCAGTCGCGAGAAGGTACTCGACAGCCTACGCCTCTCCAAGCGCTACATGGAGCAGTTTGTAATCTGAAAAAATACAGTTTCCGGTGCATCTGGGCGTACCGACCGAGGCTGTTACGAAC
>JAGHSE010000375.1 GCA_018066015.1 Candidatus Colivivens equi | reverse complement strand
GTCTAATTGTATGATAAAATATATTCCTTACTCAACATTTTCAACAAAAGGGAAAATAAGATTTTGGTTTGTGAAACATCATCTTGCTTGGTTGTTTATCTTGATGTTTAAAGCAAAAAATCTTGTTGCTTAATATTTTAGTGTGTTATTTGTCTGATATTAATACTAAATACATGAAGCGTAATAGTAGGAAGATTATTCGTGCAGTAACAGTATCTCAATCTATTGGCTTTTGTAGAGAAGTCATGATTAAGATGAGGGAGCGTGGGTATGAGATGATTGTGGTAACTTCAAAGGGGAGGGAATTAGACGAGTTGAGAGATGTGGATGGGTTCCGTTGTTTGGAGGTGGAGATGGAAAGGCACATTTCTCCTATTAAGGATTTTGTGGCGTTGATGAAAATGATTAGTGTGTTTTGGAGGGAACGCCCACAAATGGTACATTCCATGACACCCAAAGCTGGTTTATTATGTATGATGGCAGCATGGTTAACAAGAGTGCCTGTTCGGATTCATACTTTCACTGGATTGGTATGGCCTACTGAGGAGGGAATGAAAAGGAGGGTGTTGATGTTTACGGATTGGTTGACTTGTGCGTGTGCGACTCATGTAATTCCCGAGGGTAGAGGCGTGATGGATGACTTGAAGAAAGGGGGGATTACGCATAAACCAATGAAGGTGTTAGGATATGGTAATGTGATGGGAATTGATTTAGAGAGATTTTGCGGTAAGGGTATTGTCGTTAACCGAGTGAAAAGAGGGGGGAAATGCAGAAACTTCTTGTTTGTTGGTAGGATTGTTGGGGATAAGGGTATAAATGAGTTGGTTAGAGCAGTGGTAAGGTTGCATGATGTGTTGCCAGATGTGAAATTGAGATTAGTGGGAAATTATGAATGGAATTTGGATCCGTTGGATAGTGATACGATGAAGGTGATTGAGGATGAGATAAGAAAGGATGAGAGTGTAAGGTTTATTGATGTGTGCGGTGGAAAATATGGTGATGATTTGATTTGTGAATATAAATGGGCTGATTGTTTCGTCATGCCGAGTTACAGAGAGGGCTTCCCAAATACTGTTATTGAGGCTGGCGCAATGGACTTGCCTTGTGTTGTGACTGATATAAATGGTAGTAGGGAAATTATTGAAGATGGTGTGAACGGCTTGATAGTGGCTCCAAAGGATGAAAATGGTTTGTTTGATGCGATGAAACGAATGGCAGAAGATGACGAACTACGTTATAAAATGGTACAGAATGCACGCACGATGATTGCTTCAAGGTTTGAAAAGAATTTTGTCCAAGGGCGTCTGATGGAGTTTTATCAAACTATTCTGCCAAAAGAAAGTAGATTAAGTTAGCAAAGGCACTGACGTAAATACCCTTCTGCGTGAAATTTAGATATAAAGAATTGATATAGAAATACAACAATATGTACAAAAATTACATTAAACGCATTATTGACTTCTTGGGTGCTTTGATTGCATTGGTGTGCATCGGGTGGTTCTTGATTATTGTGTGGATTTGGCTTACCATTGCGAACAAGGGTGCTGGAGCTTTTTTCCTACAGGAACGTCCAGGGAAGGATGAGAAGATTTTCAAAGTCATTAAGTTTAAGACTATGACTGATGAGAGGGATGAGAATGGCGAGTTGTTGCCTGATGCAAAGCGGTTGACTAAGGTTGGGCGATTTGTCCGTAGTACAAGTATTGATGAATTGCCTCAATTGATTAATGTCCTTAAAGGTGATATGAGTTTTATTGGCCCGAGACCATTATTAGTGAAGTATTTACCATATTACTCAGAGCGAGAGCAGTTACGTCATTCAGTTCGCCCTGGCATTACGGGTTGGGCACAAGTGCACGGAAGAAACCATGTTCTCTGGGAGGAGAGATTTGAATATGATGCATACTATGTTGAGCATTTGAGGCTGGGATTGGATATCAAAATTGTTCTACAAACCATCAAGAATGTGATTAATAGAAAGGACATTGAAGTGGCTCCAAACCTGATGGATTTTGATGAATACAGAAGGCTACAAGCTACTGATCATGTATTCCTGAAAGTTGAGGATGCCATCATTGATAATCAGCCTATTAAGGTGGTTAGGGATGATCTGTATCCTGGAATGGGTGGGGAACAAAAGCAAGAAAATCAATGAGTTATGAAAGATATTTACTTAAGAATGGATATAATGCTGTAGTGACATGTGGCGGAGTGCATAGCAATCATAACCGAGCTATAGCATTGATGGCTATGAGGAATGAATGGAAATGCCACATGTGTTTAATACCAATTATCTGGGTGATGGGTATGATAAGAGGTCGGCAGAGCTAAAACATTATTTGAAAAGCGTATATCACCAGACAGGGCTGATGTTGGATGAAGCTTATTCTGGCAAGGCTATGTATGGTATGATGCAAGAGATAAAGAAATTGGGATTGAAGGACAAAAAAATATTATTTTGGATGACTGGCGGTCCCCTAAATGCAATTTTGGATTAATGTTAATATAATGAATATATTATTTACTTGTGCAGGACGCAGAACTTACCTGCTGAAATATTTTAAAGAGAATCTCTCTAAAGATGATAAAATTGTTGCAACTGATATGCAACTTTCAGCTCCTGCTTTGCAGGTGGCTGACGTAAAACTGCAGGTGCCTGCTGTTTATGACTCTAAGTATGTGAACATCACTCTCAATATCTGCAAAGAATATAATATCGATGCTCTGCTAAGTTTGAACGATTTGGAACTGCCTATCCTTGCGGAGAACAAGGCTAGTTTTGAGGTTCTGGGTGTGAAGGTGATTGTGAGCGATCCGAAGGTAATTGACATTGCATTTGACAAGTATAAGACTTCTCAATGGGTAGAGTCGTTAGGACTTAATTCTCCAAGGACTTTCGTTGGACTTGATAATGCTAAAAAAGCAATTGCAAATGGAGAAATTCATTTTCCTCTTTTTCTAAAACCTCGATGGGGGTCTGGTTCTATTGGTTTGGAAACTGTAGATAATATTGAAGAGTTGGAGTTGGTTTATGCGCTACTATTTCGCAAGATTAAGAAAACTATACTAGCTACAGCATCAGTTGGAGATGAATATATTCTTATTCAAGAAAAATTGGGTGGCAATGAGTTTGGACTTGATGTTATGAATGACCTTGATGGTCATAATGTAGGTGTGTCGGTAAAACAAAAATTAGCTATGAGAGCTGGAGAGACAGACAAGGCTATTACTGTTGATTCGCCTGCACTAAGATTAATTGGACAGAAAATAGGAGAAAATCTTGGTCATATAGGTAATTTGGATGTTGACATTATGCAACGGTCTAATGGTGATTTGTGTGTGTTGGAACTTAATCCACGTTTTGGTGGTGGATTTCCATTCAGTTATGAAGCAGGAGTTAACTTGCCTCTTGCTATTATTAAATGGTTGAAAGGGGAAATAGTTGATTCTTCAATTTTGCTTCCACAATATGGAAAGACTTTTGCAAAAAATGATTTCCTCATGCCGATTGTTTAAATGTTTTTTTGAGTACATGGCCAAAGTCGGGAGGACTAAGCATAGTCTAGCCTAGCTTTGATGTTTAGAGTCTAAAGTCAATGGACGAGTAAAGGCGAACAGCGCCGAGTGCTGTAGGTAGGGTGAAAAAGGGAAAATTGTTTTGCAAGAGTCGCACTACTATTCTTGGATATATTAAAAATATTTTTGACGAAGGTGAACTTGTGGAGGATAATACTAAGAGAAAAGTCGGAATTTCCGACTTTTCTACTAAACCGACTTCAATTTACAATATAGATGCCATTATTGCTATAGGTTTCCACGTTCGTTCAAAACAAGGTACTCTATTTCTAATTTGGACTGCACAACTTTAAATATGTTGCTTTAACTTTTTAATTTTTTTTAATTTTTCTTTTGTGGTTTCCGTATTTTGTTGTAACTTTGTGGCACAAAGGTGTTGTATTATAGGAAAAGGGTTGAAAGGTTCGAATGTTTTGAGGGAAAAGAGTGTAATTGAAAATTGAAAACAAATATATAT
>JAGHSE010000329.1 GCA_018066015.1 Candidatus Colivivens equi | reverse complement strand
ATCTAATTTAACCGTATAAAATATTGAAGATGATTTGTCGGCCTTAATTATACCTTGAGTATCTTTCCACTCAGTGAGTTGCCAATTTCCGTCAAGTTCACCATTTTTGTCATCCTTTTCACATGATACACAGAAAAAGGTAGCTAAAATAATAACTGACAATATATATATTTGAATCTGTCTCATCGTGATTAGAATAAATTACCTGTCTTGCTAATTGAAAATGAAAAACCTGTTGAATTAGGAATAATATCACCCTGATTAAATGCAACAGAGATTTTACCAGCCCAACCTTTCATCTTATCAGAATGATAAGACAGTTCTCCAAGAAAATAATTTTGATACATTGGATCAACTGTCGGATAATCATAAGACCCTAAAGATTTTAGATATGAATATAGAATTCTGTAATTCACATTACGTAACGGATTTCCCTCAAGTCCTATGTGTAAGGCTTTAACTCGATTGTGATAAAAATTGAGTTTTCCATTTGAATTATATATTGGTGACAGACAAAAAGGAGTTCCTACAGCTTGTCCCCAATGTTGCCATGCGCCATAAACATGATGATTATAGTAATCATCTTTACCACTAATTTGATCTGGCAAATTCTCAGTATGGTCATGATATAATCCACCAGTTTGGTCATCTGTGCGCAGATATTCTACAACAACATTGTTAATAAAAGGGTTACGAGGCAGTTGTGCCTCTATTCCTAAAAGCATATCTTTCCATAATCCATACTCCAAAAACATCTGGCTATGGTCATCAAAATAATGTTGAGCATAAGCTCGTAAATTCCAATTAGTTGTTTTATATGCTATGTCAAAATAATAGTTTCCAGAATGATTCCCTTCAACATTTTTATAATCACCATCATTCACATCACTACCACCTGGAATAAATGCATTCCAAAAACTCTTAAAGCCATTAAATATATTGAATTTTCTGTCAGGCTCATCTGGTGTAGGACGATAACCCATTATATTATATGCCTCACCTCCAAACTGGCAAGCCATCTGCAATCCAAAAGTGCAAGAAAAATGATCCACATTATCACGTCCCACTCGAATGTATCCTGATTTACTATGAAAAAGCGATTTTTCAGAATACATGCTGCCATGCACAGCAAAATCTTTTTGCCATTCCCCATCAGTGTATGCTCCAAAAGCTATATGAGCCTTCAGTGATACCCAATCATTGGTAAAATGTAGTTTCCACCAATTAGGAGTTTCAATTCTTATTTGTGGTATAGGACGATAATTAGAAGACAATGTCAATCCACCTGAACTAAGGTCAGGATTAAGCATTTCAGAAGGGATTTCCTTAGCCCCCAAAGTGAGAAGGGCATTTTTGTACTGCAGAACACTATAAGCCTGTTGCAATATAAAAGATGAAGTAAATTGTAGTGGAACCGCTACATCTATTCCGTACCCATAATGCCAATTGCTAGTAGAATCGGAATCAATCGTACGGAATATTCCTGCACGTAAATATCCCGAATTCGGTTCTATTGATGATAGTCCAAACTTATTGGCAGAAAACCAAAATGGCGCCACATTACCATTAGACGCATTTCCACTCACTTCAGTGCGATAATAAGTACCCCCAGGAACAATGATGTCCTGAGCTATTATTGAATAAAATGTGGATAGCAAAATACATACCATCCACACTAATCTTTTATTATTTAGCAAAGCTAACTGCACGAGTTTCGCGAATTACCGTTATTTTCACTTGTCCAGGATAAGTCATCTCATCCTGAATCTTTTTAGCTATATCATTACTCAAGTTCTCAAGGTCAGCATCACTTATTTGATCAGCCCCTACAATCACCCGAAGTTCACGCCCTGCTTGAATAGCATAAGTCTTAGTTACTCCAGGATAACTCATACCTAATTGTTCCAAATCATGGAGACGTTTGATGTATGCCTCAACTATTTCACGACGAGCACCAGGACGAGCACCACTAATGGCATCACAGACCTGAACGATTGGAGCCAAAAGTGTAGTCATCTCCATCTCATCATGGTGAGCCCCGATAGCATTACAAATGTCAGGTTTTTCCTTACATTGTTCAGCCAACTTTGCACCATAAAGAGCATGTGGTGTCTCAGGATCTTCATCAGGAACCTTTCCAATATCATGTAACAGGCCTGCACGACGAGCTTTTTTAGGATTGAGTCCAAGTTCTGCTGCCATAACAGCACAGAGGTTAGCCGTTTCGCGTGCATGTTGTAAAAGATTCTGTCCATATGAAGAACGATACTTCATTTTACCAATAATACGGAGAAGGTCTGGATGCAAGCCATGAATACCCATATCAATAGCAGTACGCTTTCCTGTTTCAATGATTTCCTCCTCTACTTGTTTCTTTACCTTTGCAACAACTTCTTCAATGCGTGCTGGATGTATACGTCCATCTGCTACAAGTTGATGTAAAGCCAAACGACAAATCTCACGACGGACAGGATCGAATGCACTAATTACAATAGCCTCTGGAGTATCATCAACCACAAGTTCCGTACCTGTTGCCGATTCTAGTGCTCTAATATTTCTACCTTCACGTCCAATCACTCTTCCTTTTATTTCATCACTATCAAGATGGAAGATTGAAACAGAATTTTCTATAGCAGTTTCTGAGGCAACACGCTGGATACTTTGAATGATGATTTTCTTTGCCTCTTTGTTTGCCGTCATTTTAGCATCATCTACTATTTCGTTGATATATTGCTGAGCTTGAGTCTTAGCCTCATCCTTCATTGCCTCTATCAAATGTTCTTTTGCCTCCTCAGCAGACAAGCCACTAATAGTCTCTAATTTTTCACGTTCCTTAGCCTGAAGGACATCTAATTCAGCTTTTTTCTTTTCAACATTTGCACGTTGAGCATCAATACTTTGACGTTGGCTATCAAGTTCTTGCTTCTTACGATTCAATTCGTCATGATGCTGATTGAGAGATAGTTCACGCTGTTTGAGTTTGTTTTCAATTTGTTGCAACTTTGAATTGTGCTGCTGAACTTCCTTCTCAAGTTCTGATTTTTTGTTGAGAAATTTTTCTTTAACTTCCAACATTTTTTGATTTTTAATAGCTTCGGCTTCCTTTTTTGCGTCTTCTATTGACTTATTATAGCCTTGCTTCAACACATAGCGGAAGAGAATATAGCCAATGACCATACCTACCAGCAACGCACACACTGCAATTATAATTTCCATTTTCTACAAAATTTATTTTATGTTAATAAAAAAGCACATCATCAGTCACACTGGAACAGTGTGAACAGAAAAATGCGCGAATATCTAATCTCAATTATTTTTTTGTTACCGCATCAATTTCATTGCTTAAGTCCTTCATCATATCCATAAGTGGAGTATTGTCAGACTTTTCCCCAGAACGTAATGCGTCCACAGTAGTGTTGAGCAAAACCATCGCATAATAATATGCATCATTAGGAAGAGACGGATATCTGTCTCTCATTGCCCGTAAGCGAGAATTCACAAGCGATGCAGCCGTACGATAGATGCGTTCATCCTCGGTTGTTTTGACTGTCATTGGCAGTGTGACACCCTCTATATTTACATTAACTGTGAGTCCTTTTGTCATATTTCACCGAAACTTTTCAGTAGTTTATTCTATACTTAATAGTCCGATGCACTTATTCACTTCGCGCACTAGCCTAGTAATGCGAGCCTTTGCGTCTTTCACATCTGAATCGCTGACTTCTATCATTCTGGCTATTTTCAAATGACTATAGTCATCCTTACACTGACCAAGCTCTACTTGTAGATGCTTTATTTCTTCATCCTTCTCCAATATCATTTTCTGAAGAGATGTTACTTCCTCTTGCAGAGTCTGATACTGAAGGATTAAAGATCTGACACGAGCCTCAAAATTTTTTATTATTCTATTCTCGTCTTCGGTCATTGTGCAAAGGTAATAATAAATTACGAATTTCTAATTACTATTTCCGATTTATTTATTAAGTTTTTTCTCGGCCTTATCCATTTGTTCTTGGGAAGGCTTTGGTTCTTTCTTTGCCAGAATCACAATATTGTACACATATTCTGCAGCCCAGTTCTCTGACAAACCCAATATACCTTGGTATTTCCTAAGTGCAAATGCAGTCTTTCGTTGTCCATCATCTTTCCAGTCCGCTTTCGTAAATATTTCATGTACTGTCTGATCGGTCATGGTACGCATCATCTTTTTCATAAATCCTGGAACACGGAATTTCCATTTCATCATATTTCCAACCATCATCATCAAGTCTTGACTATATCCCTGGAACATAATCATATAGTTGCGTATATCATTTTGATTTTTGCAACCTTTTTTTATACTTTGGTCTATCTCTTTAAAAAATGAATCTGATATACCATACATGCCTTGCAACATTTTTTTGCAGGCATTTTTTTCGCCCACGCCTAATTTGTTATTAACAGTAGCCACCTTGAGTGAGCGCTTGAATGCTGCCATATCTGGGAAATAAGCCAAATTAGATATTCCCATATTTGAAGCAAGCACACTTTGAAAATAGACACGAATGAGAGTCATAAAATCCTCCATTCCACCTACATTTGCCGTTTGTTTTTTCTTGAATATTGAAAACATTACCTTGTCTTTAAATGAATAATCGTTGTTAATTACAATAACATTAAGGACACAAAGGTAAGAATTATTTGCGAAATATAAAATATGAAATGTAATTTATTTGTCAATAGAAACCAACAAAATCAAAAAAAAGCAAAAACGAAAAACATAAACGAAAAGTTTTTATTATCTTTGTCACAATTTAATCAATCATGCTACATGGAAGTCATTAATCTCTCTCAAAACAATTCAGTTATTTGCAATTATCTTGCAGAACTTCGTGATGTAAACATTCATGCTGATCGTCAGAAATTTCGTTTCAATCTTAGCCGTATCGGTCAACTTATGGCATATGAAATTAGTAAGACGATGCAATATTCTTCAAAAGATATACAAACTCCATTGGGAATAGCTACAACAAACATTATTGATGATAATATAGTTTTAGGAACCATTTTCCGTGCAGGCATACCATTTCATCATGGATTCCTTGAAATATTCGACAAAGCTGATAATGCATTTCTTTCTGCATATCGATATTTTAAGGACGATAAGACTAAGGAACTTGGAATACATATTGAATATATGGTTACTCCAGATCTCAATGATCGTACACTTATCATCGTTGATCCAATGCTTGCAACAGGTGGAAGTATGGAATTGGGAATTGAAGCATTTTTAAAGAATGGCAAACCTAAGACTATACATCTTTGCTGTGTACTCGCATCACAAGAAGGTGTTAACAATCTCCAAAAATTCTTTAAAGATGCTGATAATATCACATTATGGTGTGGAGATATTGATCCTGACCTTGATGCAAACTCATACATAGTACCAGGACTTGGCGATGCAGGAGATTTAGCATTTGGAACTAAACTATAAGTTTATATGATACAAATCATCATATTCATGGGTGCAGCTTTGGTTATTTCAGGACTATGTTCAGTCCTTGAGGCCACCTTGCTTTCTACCCCTATGTCATATATTACGACGTTAGAGGAGCAAGGAATCAATGGGTCTGCACGCTTAAAACGATATAAAACTGATATTGACCGCCCTATTGCTGCCATCCTTATCATCAATACAATAGCAAACACTGTCGGTGCCTCAATAGTTGGTTCATGTGCTGCTGAATATGCTCGTTCAACAGGATACCCACATGATGCCGTCGTAGGTATTGTTTCCGCAATATTCACACTGCTTATACTTACCTGTGCCGAAATTATCCCAAAGACTGTAGGTTCCACATTTTGGCGCAGATTAGCATTACCAGCATCCAGTATCATACACATCCTTATTATTATTACGTTCCCGCTTGTATGGATTTTAGAAAGAATCACTGGACTTATTGCCGACAAATCAGAACAGGTAGCAGTAAGCCGTGAAGAAGTGTCAGCAATGGTTAATGTAGGCGTTGAGGAAGGAGTTATTGAAAAAGAGGAACGTAAAATGATACAGAATCTCTTAAAACTTGACGAAATCACTGCTCATGAAATCATGACTCCAAGTGTGGTTGTCACGATGGCAGATAGCAGCATGACAGTAAAAGAACTTTATGACACAGAAGAGTACAACCACTATTCTCGCATTCCAATTTACGATGATGGCAACGAAGACTACATAACAGGCTATGTACTACGTCAAACAATCCTTGAACATCTCACTGAAGACAAATTCCAAACTACATTAAAAGAACTTGCCAGACCAGTATTGTTTTTCCCAGAAGACAAATCTGTTGGAGACATTTGGGAAACGTTTTTGGCAAAGAAGGAACATATTTCCATTATAATTGATGAATACGGAGCTATTAGAGGTATTGTAACTCTTGAAGATGTAATTGAAACCATGTTGGGATTTGAAATAGTAGATGAAAAAGATGAAGTTGTTGATATGCAAGAGTACGCAAAAGAACAATGGGCAGAAATTAGAAATAGCCAACTCATAAAATAAAAGCCATCGTTACTCACAACAAAAAAAGTGAAAAGTTTAATCACTCTTCACTTCATTTTGACTTTATCAAAGAGAGGTGGGTACCCGATTCGAACGGGTGTAGACGGTTTTGCAGACCGTTGACTAAGCCTCTCATCCAACCCACCCTACATTTGCGAGTGCAAAGGTAATAAAAAAATACGACATACTACATACAAAACTTAAAAAAATTGCATAATTTTCATAAAATACAGCACTACATTCACCAACACCAACTACTGACAGACAATTGTACTGTGATAGTAGGCATCAGTGGAGGGGCAGATTCTGTCTTTCTTCTTTTATGTCTTAGTAAATTAGGATACAACTGTATTGCAGTACACTGCAATTTCCATTTGCGTGGAGAAGAAAGCATACGCGACGAACAATTCGTACGAAATCTATGTGCCAAAATTAACATCAAACTGATAGTAAAAGACTTTGATACTATCAGTTATGCCACTCTCAACAAAAAAAGTATTGAACTAGCAGCCAGAGAACTCCGTTATAATTATTTTGAGCAGACTAGACAAGAGTATAATGCTCAAAGTATAGCTGTGGCTCATCATCGTGACGACAACGTTGAGACATTCCTTTGGAATATGGTACGCGGAACTGGTCTTCGAGGACTTCGTGGTATGCTACCAAAGAATGGTAATATCATCCGTCCGCTACTATGTATTGGTAGAGAAGATATTATTGATTATTTAGCTTCCATTAATCAAGATTTTGTCACAGATAGTTCGAATCTTAAAGACGATGTCACACGCAACAAAATTCGTCTCAATCTCCTACCGATGTTACGTCAACTTAATAATGGAGCAGATAATAACATATCTACGATGATGGAAAATATGCAGGAAGTATGGAATATCTATACCCAATTTATACAACAATCACAACAAAAAGCCATTATTACTGACGACACCGACAATTTTATCATTGACTTATCACGATTAGATAATAGCAATCCCTCCCCTATCACACTCTTGTATGAGACACTATATCCTCTAGGATTCACTCGCCCTCAAATTGAAGACATGCTAACTTGTAAATCAGGAGCGACATTCACATCTGCAACCATTTCGTCACGCACATTTAGTGTCAAAGTTAGAGTTTCAGCTTCTGGAAAAAGGAAAATATATGTAACTTAACAAATACTCAATTTAAAAATACGACATTTATTAACCATAAAACCAAATATTATGAAAAGAATCATTTTAACTTTTTCCTTTTTAATAGTCTGTGCAATTTGTTTTGCCCAATTGAAATTACAGACTGATAATGTTGATGCTATCTTAAAAGCAATGACACTTGAAGAAAAAGCGACTTTGGTAGTAGGTACAAGCCGTCAAGGTTCAACCGGAGGAAACCAAACAAGCAATGGTATGGTTGGAGCTCAAGCAGATGCCGTACCTGGAGCAGCTGGCACAACACAACCTATCTCACGTCTTGGCATACCAGCCAGCGTCTTGACAGATGGTCCTGCTGGGGTAAGAATCAGTCCTACTCGCAGGGGTGATACTAAGACTTACTACTGCACTGGGTTCCCTGTTGGTACCGCTTTAGCCTGCACATGGAATCAAGACTTAGTGGAAGAAGTAGGTAAAGCAATCGGAAATGAAGTTTTGGAATATGGATGTGATGTAATCCTTGCTCCAGGAATGAATATTCATCGTTCTCCACTATGTGGTAGAAATTTTGAATACTATTCAGAAGACCCATTCCTTGCTGGAAAGATTGGTGCCGCGTATGTCAGAGGAATTCAAAGCAACGGAGTAGGCACATCTATCAAACATTTTGCAGTAAATTCCCAAGAGACAAATCGTACTGAAGTGGATGAAATAGTCTCACAACGTGCTTTGCGTGAAATCTATCTAAAAGGATTTGAAATCGCCATACGTGAAGGACATCCTTGGACTGTTATGTCTTCATACAATAAACTTAATGGTACATACACACAAGAAAGCCACGATTTACTAACCACCATTCTTCGCGAAGAATGGGGATTTGACGGCATAGTAATGACAGACTGGACTGGTCAACGCAATACGGCATTGCAACTCAAGGCAGGAAATGACTTAATGGAACCAGGTTCACAAGCTCAGACTCAGGAAGTAGTTAATAAAGTAAAGAGCGGAGAACTTAAGATGGAAGAATTAGATATATGCGTCAAAAGGATTTTGCAATATTTACTTAAGACGCCAAGATACCGCAACTACCAATATAGCAACACTCCCGACCTGAAAACTCATGCTGACATAACTCGTCAAAGTGCTGCAGAAGGCATGGTATTACTGAAAAATTCTCGTGGTACTCTTCCTCTCAACAACTCAATTTCAAAAATTTCAGTCTTTGGTGTAACTTCATATGATTTCATTGCCGGAGGCACAGGCTCAGGAGATGTCAATAAAGCATACACTATTGACCTTATGACAGGATTGACTAATGCCAATATTTCCGTAAATCAAAAGCTTGCTGACATTTATTCCAAATATAAAGACTATCAGAACGCCCTTACTTCAGCAATGCCACGTCGTGGTTGGTTCTGGGGTAAGGCAATGTTGCCAGAATTGGCAGTGTCACGTCAAATTATAGAAGGTCAAGCAACGGAATCTGATTTGGCAATTATCACACTAGGCCGCCAAGCTGGTGAGGGTAGTGACCGTAAGGAAGAGGATGATTTCAATCTATCCTCTACAGAACAACAACTCATTACAGATGTATGCACAGCTTTTCACAGTAAGAATAAACGTGTTATCATAATTCTAAATATGGGAAATGTGATTGAGACAGCTTCATGGAAAGGAAAGCCCGATGCTATATTGTTAGCTTGGCAACCAGGTCAGGAAGGAGGCAATTCCGTAGCAGATGTCCTAACCGGAAAAGCAAATCCTTCAGGAAAATTATCTATGACATGGCCTGTTTCATTAATTGACGTTCCTTCTTCTATGAATTTCCCTAATGTTCGTACTCCTGAAAGACAGTTCGGCAATAACAAAGTAGAATTTACAGATTATACTCGTCATGCTGAAGAATTAAACATTGGTTATAGATATTTCAACACTGTTGGGAAGGAAGTATCTTATCCATTCGGATTTGGACTTAGTTATACTACTTTTGCATACTCAAAACCATCTGTCAAACCTACAAAAGATGGATTCACTGCAAATATCACAATTACCAATACTGGTTCTCGTTCAGGAAAAGAAGCCGTAGAGTTATTTGTAGAAGCCCCAAAGGGAGGACTAGAGAAACCACGCCAAGAATTACGTTCATTTGCCAAGACACGCGAATTACAACCTGGAGAGAGTCAAGTCCTTTCTATGCATGTCACTCTATATGACCTTGCCTCATACAACGAAACTACTCAAAGTTGGGAAACTGCTACAGGCACATATAAAATCAATTTTGGAGCAAGTGTAGAGGATATTCGTGCGTGTGTTTCATATAAATTATCACATTCTCAAAGTATAAAATGCCACAATGTTCTGGCTCCAAATCAAAATTCACGACGAAACTAAAACAATTATTTTGATAGATACTCCATTAGTAAAAATGCCCTCCTATATAGGGAAGGCATTTTTTATATTCGTGCTAATTCATCTTCTAGTTCACCTATTTCTGTACGGAGTCTCTTATCTGTTTCCATCAAAGACTGTATGTGGTTGATGGAATGTATGATTGTAGAATGTTTTCTGCCACCCAAAGCTTGCCCTATCTGCACAGTTGAGTCTTGCGTGAGTTTGCTGGCAAAATAAATCGCAATCTGTCGTATTTGCGACAAAGGTTGCCTACGTGATTCCGAGCAGAGTTCTGTATCACTGATATGATAATGTTTACAAATAATACGCTTTATATCATTGACAGACAGTGGTTCTACATTAACATTTACAAACTTTGGCAATATCTGATCCACCACTTTCATATTGATTGGCATATTATATACCAAAGCAAATGCATTAATTGAATTCAGTATGCCTTCAATATCTCTAATACTCTCATTTACATTGTCTGCTATATACGTTACCACTGAGTCGGGTACATTCATCTTTCTTTCCTTAACCTTGTAAAGCATGACTGCTCTGCGCAGAGCTTTGTCTGGCTTTTCTATTTCTGCCTGCAACCCCCACTTGAATCGTGTCAGCAATCTATCTTCCAATCCTGTTATTTCAGCAGGACGATGGTCTGATGTGAAGATAAGTTGTTTGTTATTAAGATGAAGATGATTGAAAATATGGAAGAAGGCATTCTGTGTTGAAGTTTTCCCTGAAAGTTCATGCACATCGTCTATTATCAGCATATCTATTGTCTGATAGAATTTGATGAAGTCTGGTTGCTGATTATTACGAGTTGCATTAGCAAATTGCACATAGAACAAGTGTGCAGGTATATATAACACTCTCATTTCTGGGTGCAATTGTTTTGTGTATTGTCCAATTGCATTCACAAGGTGTGTCTTACCACATCCAGAAGGCCCATATATAAAGAATGGATTAAATGTCTTGGCAGGATTCTGCGCAATAGCTTGTCCGACAGAGCGAGCTAAACGATTACTGTCTCCCTCAATGAAATTGTCAAATGTGTAGATATCACAAAGTTGTGAATCAAATTTTTCAGTATCTTCTTTAGATTCATTTATGGTAGTTTGCGCTTGTTCATCAAGCACATTCTTTGTATGGTGGGATTCGATTTCTGCAGTTTGCTTTGCATCATTTACAGCACCAATCTTGTAGCCTACCTCTATATTATTTCCAAAAACCTTAGTGACTGCATTTGTCATGAGGTCAAGGTATTTTTCTTCGATATAGTTGCTGACAAAACGACTTGGTACAGACAAAATCAATTTATTCTCTGCAATATTCACAGGAGCGATACATGCAAACCATGTGTCATATTGCTGAGCAGAGATTGATTGCTTTATCTCGTCTGTAAATTCAGCCCAACGTTCTGTTAATGCCGTGTTCATTCTTAGTAATTCTTACGTTGTGTTTTCAATTTCGTGGTGCAAAGTTCACCTTTTTTTTGCAAACTACAAAACTTTGAGATTGTCCTGTTTTTTCAATTTGGTTTTAATTATTTTCTTTTCAGCATGTTAAACATTTGTATAGTAATATTTAAAGCACTATATTTACTTTTGTTATATCACTGAAAATCAGTTAAATTAAGTGTTTTAAAATGTTAATATA
>JAGHSE010000394.1 GCA_018066015.1 Candidatus Colivivens equi | reverse complement strand
TTCATAGCCCAGGGCAAGCGGAGCGACACCCTGGGTACCGGAACAAAGCCAAAAACATCAAAATAGCAATAACACCCATAGTTCGTTAATTATTTATTTTTTGCGGGGAATTAATAGAACACCCCTTAAAGTTCAAGGCGGCGCTGAAGCACCAGTTCAAAGTTTAAAAACTCGAAGTGTGTATGTATAAGCAAATTTATTTTTTCAGTTTTCCAGCAGTGCTAACTTGGCTCCTCACACATCTGAACCCAATGAACGAACGTCCTACATTTTGAAATTCGCTACTTCTCCATGCTGATTTGATAAAACTCTCCGGGTCTTTCCAAGAGCCTCCACGTACACTTTTCTTCTTCAGAGCATAAGGGTCTTCTTTAGCTGCATTATAAGATAATTGAGGATTTATGTCGCTCATAGACAACACCCCTGCGTCAGTAAATACAGTGCTCGTCCATTCTGCCACATTTCCAGCCATATCATACAGTCCATTACTATTTGCAGAATAAATGCCCACCTTACTTGTAATGAGATTACCATCAACAGTATAGTTACCTCTGTCGGGTTTGAAGTTTGCATAGAAACATCCATCTTCGCTCTTTACACCTATCTGGTTCCATGGCAATTCGTTCCCGTCTTTTCCGCGAGCAGCATATTCCCATTCTGCTTCGGTAGGAAGACGATAACGCTGAATATATTTTGCGTTAGCACCTAAACCCTTGATGAGAAAGTCAGTTCGCCAATTACAGAAAGCAGTTGCCTGTTCCCAGTTTACGCCCACTACTGGATAGTTGTTGTAATTAGGGTGATTAAAGTACAGACGCATGTAAACTTCATTTTCTGCATTTTGAAAATCGTTAACCCAACATGTAGTATCAGGATAGATATTGACAATATAAGTATTAACAAAATCCCACATACTACTGAGAGGACGAGTAATAGTCTTTCTTACAATACGTCCTTCATCATCGATGTATGCAGTATCCTTTGAAATCATTACCACTTCATTTTCGTCAATTTGAATATCGGTATTTAAGTTCCTTTCCTCGGGATTCAGACGATACTTTCTTTGAGCAGCCATAGCATAGTCAAACACCTCATAACGATAATTCATCTGACTTGCATCCAGCATTTTTGTACCATCAAATGGATGAGTAATAAAGACACTTTCAATAGCGCGTTCTTGGTCTTCATCAGGATTTTTCCAAGGAATTGCTTTTGCCCAATTGAGATGTGGAGTAATAGGGTCGCCATTTTTGTCCTCCTCAATCTTGTAAGATTCATCCCCACCAAATGCAGGGTCAGCCAGGCGTTCACGAATAATACTGTCACGAACCCAATTCACGAATTGACGATACTTCGCATTAGTTATTTCTGTTTCGTCCATCCAAAAGGCATCAATGGAAATCTCTCTCTGAGGCATTGCCTTTCCCCACAGACTATCTACATTTTCTGAACCCATCTTGAGAGAACCACGTTTTACTAATACCATACCATAAGGTGCTGGTTCGGAAATTGAACCACCCCCCACTCCCGTCAGTTCTCCACCTACAGCATTGGCTCCTGCGTTTTTGCTACTGAAGCATGAAACGAGAAGTACCAGTGACCAACTTGTTATGAGCAGAGCACTGACAATTGATAAATGCTTTCCTAAAATCATTTTCATATTATTTATTCTTATCTTTTATCGTTATTACAAAAATCTTACACTCTTATGACGGTTTCGTCCCTTTTTAAATAAGTCAAGGTCTGTGATATAGTTTATTACCAATTCATGACTACCATTTATCATTGATATTCCTTGAGTGTAAATCTGGTAGGAATAACCGATTCCTATACCATGAAATTCCCCCCCAAGGAGCAATGTTGCAGATGTCTTAGGACTGAACCCTATTCCTGCATAAAACAATCTTTCCTCATATTCATATTTCACTTTGCATTGTATATCCTCACGCCACGACTGCAAGTCGGTCTGTATGAGGAATGATGGTTGCAGGGTTAGAGGCGTGTTCTTCAGTTTGATATTGCCACCTCCCATTAGGTAGTACATTCTTGACAACTGCACCTCGTATGTCTCTCCCATTTCTAATAACGGCGCTGTCAGATGCAGCACAGATGCACTTACCCAGTATTTCGGATTACTTAGATAGACTCCTACACCCATATCAACACCATTGCCATCTACCTTAGAACGAGGGAATGCAGGATCATTAGGGTCTGCCAATTCTACATCAGAACTAATATTCTCCGTCAGCATTGCCCCCTGCACCCCTACTGCTAAATGCGTATTTTTCTTTTCTCCAAAGATAAAATTGTAAGCATATTGCAGGGAAATCTTCTGAGTGCTGAATATACCAATTTTGTCAGTCATAAAACTTACACCCCCACCATGTCGTGGTCCGAGAAAATATACAGGCATATCAGCACCAACATACATTGTCTGAGGTGCATTGTCGTAACCTGCAAACTGTAAGCTGTATGCTCCAGTGACATTGAGTTTGCCGTCAGTGCCTGATACTGCTGGATTGAAGAATGACTTCATTCGTGAGTAGTCAGACCATTGCACATCCCATTGAGCTTGAAGTGATAAGCATGAGAATGACATGAGAATGATAAAAACCACAAACATGGAGGCACAACGCCTTGTGTCTCTATATTTAGCACCATACATCATGCACCTTGCACAATGTATCCTTATATCATTCTTACACTTCATCTCAAACTTAATAACGACAAAATATCTGTTTTATTGTATGAGATACAAATAAAATAGGCACCTCTCTCATACGAGGTGCCTTATTATGTCTTCTTTCTCACCAGGTAGCATGTCAATGACGGGAATTTCAATCATGGTGTATGCTCCTGATTTCTGACGCAGTGAGGCTCGTGCCATATTAACCATCACTTGAGCTGTAAGTGCTGGATTGTTTATCTTCATATTAAATTCGAGTAGTTGGTTGTGGGTCTTCCCACTTACTCCTTTTCTCACCAGATTCACTCCGTGGCCTACATCATTCAGAGTGGCTACACTATCTACTTGTTGGACATGGGTTTCGTCATTCACAAAATATGGGTCTGTGGTTATTGCTTGTTCTATCTTATTAAAATCGGCTCCTTCTTCTAGTTCTACATACACCATACGTCTATGTAGTCCTGTCCCAATAGGTATTGTGATAGATAAAGCGTCTCTCACTCCGCTGATTGCACGAACGGCTACTGTATGTCCCATACTCCTGCCAGGACCAAAGTTGGTGTATGTAATGCCTCTTGGTGCCAGACTTTCCATCAGTGTGCGAACTACTGAATCACTTCCGGGGTCCCAACCTGCTGAAATAACTGCTACTGCATCATGTGCCTTTGCTACTGAGTCAAGCGTGGTGCGAAGCTGGGGTATCTGGGTGTGGATATCAAAACTATCTACTGTATTGATTCCCATTGCTAATATCCGTTTTGCATATTCCTCAACTTTGCGTGAGGGTGTGCTGAGTATGGCTACGTCAACTTCTTCCAAATCCTTGATGTCTGTCACGACTTTATAGCCTGAGACTGCTGACAGCTCACGTCGCACGATTCCTACACATTCCATGTCGGGGGAGGCCTCTAATGCTTCCAGCACTCTGCGACCTATATTACCAAAACCTACTATTGCGACTTTTATCATTTTCCCTCCCTTTCGTGCTTATATTTAAAGAGTATGGCAAACAATATTGCAACTACTAATGCGTAGGCGGCAAAGATATACCATGCTGTTGACCAACCACTTATTTGTGCAACTGGGTCAGTATGGGCATATACGAAGTGGTTTACCACTAATCCGGCTGCCCATGTTCCTATGCTTGCTCCGAGTCCGTTTGTCATCAACATAAACAATCCTTGTGCGCTGGAACGTATGTCCTTGTCGGTATTATCATTCACAAATAATGCTCCTGAGATGTTGAAGAAGTCAAATGCTACTCCGTAAACTATACAACTCAATATAAATAACCATACAAGACTGCCTGGATTACCTAGTCCGAAGAATGCAAATCTGAACACCCATCCAAACATTGCTATGAGCATTACGTTCTTGATGCCAAAGCGTTTCATGAAGAATGGGATGAGCAGAATACATAGGGTTTCAGATATCTGACTTAGAGAAATAAGGGCATTAGCGTTGTTAGCGCCCCAGGTATTGGCAAAACCTTCTACTCCTGTGAAACTGGTAATAAACGTATTTGCATAACCGTTTGTAATCTGGAGTGATGCTCCTAAGAGCATTGAGAATATAAAGAAAATTGCAAATTGTTTTTGTTTAAACAATGTAAAAGCTGTGAGTCCTGTAGCCTCCATAAATGTTTTACCTTTTTCTTCCTTGGGTTTGCAAGGGCACTCAGGAAGTGAGAATGAATAGATACAAAGGATGATACTGAGTATGCCTGACACTATAAACTGTTCGTAAGAATGTTGATACTGAATATCTCTGTCATTGATCATGAAGTTTACGAAGAGCATACTACAGATAAAACCTACTGTACCAAACACACGAATAGGGGGGAAGTCTTTTACTGTGTCAAGTCCTGATTCCTCAAGTGCATTAAATGCTACTGAGTTTGATAGGGCTATGGTTGGCATAAAAAATGCTACACTGAGGGTGTAAAGTAAGAATAAGGTGGAGAAACTGACTTCATTACCAGAAGTCATTGCATAATATCCTGCCCCTGCCATAAATATACCTGCTAATCCATGACACAAGGCAAGTACCTTCTGAGCTGGAACCCATTTGTCGGCAAGAATACCCATCAATGCGGGCATAAAGATTGACACGAATCCCTGAGTGGCATAAAACAGCCAAATCTGTTCGCCAAATCCTACTTTTGCTAAAAAACTCCCCATAGATGTAAGGTAAGCACCCCACACTGCAAACTCAAGGAAGTTCATAATAACTAACCTGAGTTTTAGATTGAATGAATTACTC
>JAGHSE010000213.1 GCA_018066015.1 Candidatus Colivivens equi | reverse complement strand
AACATATACCTTCCTCCATAAAAAGGAGAAACTTTTGACCGGAAAATAACTAGCGGTTGCGAGAGGCAAAACAAGGCATTGTGCGCCGAGGCGTAAAGGGTAGTTCGTATCTGTTCCATGGCTCCAGCTCTGCAAGCCTTTGTATATTTAAAAGATGCGCTCTAATAATGTGATACGAATCTTGTACTCATTCACACCAGATGCTTCCTGGATATAGGTAATGACTGAGCCGAGAACGGTAAAGGTATTTTTCAAGCGTGCCCAGTCACTACAACGATATCGACCGACATAGAGATTACCCTCAAAACGAATTTCTTGTTCGGCAATTAGATGTTCTTTGATGATATATGCTGTACCATGTGAAAGAAATCGATGCCAACCGTAATCACAGTAGGGTAGTTGAAATTCAACCTTAATCTTTGGACTAAGGTGTTCAAGTGGCAGATTGGCAGGAACAATAATTTCCCTTTCCTCACCATCTGCAGTGTTGGTAAGTAATAAACGATATTTCATAAACTATAAACTAAGTTAATTAAAACTAAAAAATGTGTGTGGGTTGTTGGTGTATCAATAAGTCAAAGAACGCATCTGTAGTTGTCTTCCTTGCAAGAGGCAATTCAGGCTCACAAACTTAATCGCATAACGATTCACTTGCACGGAGTGTTTTTTTACTCTGTGGAGAAATGTGAATAGTTAAGGTGTTTGTTTTGCTTGATACGTTCATTTTGATACGTTGTTGTTTATAGTTTATGCATTAAAGGCCTTAATGCAGGTGCAAAATTAAGGATTTTTTTGTAATTACGCAACTATACTGCGAATAATTATGTGAAATATCCGCAGTATAGTGGTTAAATTGCGTTATTTTTGTGAGTGTTAAGCTTTGCGAAAGCGCTTATAGCCGTAGATTGCAACTACGAGGAAACAGATGAATGGCAGAAGGAATGAGATGTTGATTGCAGGGAGTCCAAAGATGTTGTTTTGGTCAATAATGGCAGCTTGGAGTGGTGGTAGCACGCTTCCTCCGAGAATTGCCATGATGAGTCCTGCTGCACCGAATTTTGCATCGTCACCCATTCCTTTGAGTGCTATTCCGTAGATTGTAGGGAACATAAGGCTCATACATCCGCTTACTCCTACCAGACAGTAGAGTCCGTTGCGGTCGTGCCATCCGATTACTCCACATAGTAGTATCATTGCTATGCTACCAAAGATAGTGAGCATAAGTCCTGGATTGAGGTATTTCATGAGATAAGTACAGATGAATCGGCTGAGGATGAAGAATGCCATTGCAAGTATGTTGTAGCCTTGTGAGAGAACTTCTGCTGCACGTTCGTCAAGTGTGGCTGGTGTGTCGTAATGAAGGACGGTGAGTATCCATTGTTCAAAGCCTGAAGGTGTCTGTCCCATCAGTATTGGTGTGCCGTATTGGATGATGAATGTCCAACACATTATTTGTGCTCCTACATAGAAAAATTGTGCTATTACGCCCTCGGTGTAGTATCGTACGGAGAATATACGTTTGATTGTTGCCCAAAATCTTATATCGTGATTTTCTTCTCCTTGTCGTGGCATTTTCATACATAGTATGATTATGAAAATGGCAAGTATCACTGCTGCTATCAGTAAATAAGGAGTGACGAGTATGGTCAGGTCGGATTGTTTGAGTGCTTCAAACTGTGCGTCGCTTAGTAGTGCACGTTCATCGGCACTTCTTGGATCAAGGCGAGCCTGAATGAAATTCATGGCAACAAACATTCCGAGTATTGAACCACAAGGATTGAAGCACTGAGCAAGGTTGAGTCGGCGAGTTGCTGTTGCTTCATCACCCATTGCGAGTATGTATGGATTACAACTGGTCTCAAGGAACGATAGTCCGCAGGTTAGGATGAAGTATGATAGGAGGAAGAATGCATAAATGCCGATTTCTTTTGCTGGCCAGAAGAGGAGTCCACCTACGGCGTAGAGTCCGAGTCCGACCAAGACTCCTGCTTTGTAGGAATATTTGCGAATAAATATAGCGGCAGGGAATGCCATTGCAAAATAGCCACCATAGAATGCCAACTGAACAAGTGCGCCTTCTGTGACACTCATTCGGAATATTTTAGAGAATGCTTTCACCATAGGGTTGGTGATGTCGTTGGCGAATCCCCATAATGCAAAGCAACTGGTTATGAGGATAAAGGGAATAAGATAATTTTTTGTTACAAGTCGATTCATAAGATAAATTTATTTATAGTTAAAATTTAACCCACTCCAGCGCTCTCTAATTGTTGAAATTGACAAGTATGCGGAATACTTTACCTGGTGATTCGTGCCATTTCTGCATAGCTTCGTATGCTTGGTGGGGTGGTATGATGGAGGATATAAGGTTGTTGCCGTTGTCGTTGTCGTTAATTTTGTCGTTTTGACGCAAGTATTGTATTACTGCCTCAAAGTCTTTTGGTGTTGCATTGCGTGACCCACAAATGTTGAGTTCTTTTTTTACGAATAATGACGTAGGAAGACTGACATCACTCTTGGCGTAACCAATACAAACGACTCTGCCTGTAAATCCTACAGAATTGATGGCTAACTGATAGGTAGGTACTGAGCCTACGGCTTCGATTACAACGGATGGAGTAGGGATTTTGTTGCCCTTGTTGTTGCTGACGTTAAGAGTAAAAGTAGCCCCGAGAGATTTTGCGAGAGCGAGTTTTTCGTCGTCAATGTCGGCTACTATGACTGTTGCTCCTCGGATTACACTACGAATGATAGCGCCAAGTCCGACCATACCACAACCAATGACCATGACAACGTCTGTGTCGGTGACTTGTCCTCGATCTACTGCATGAAATCCTACACTTAGTGGTTCTACCAATGCGACTTTTTCGAGGCTGAGATTATCGGCAGGTATGATTTTCTGCCAAGGGAGTGAGATGTATTCTTGCATGGCACCATTGCGCTGAACACCCAGGGTCTCGTTGTTCTCACACGCATTGACACGATTATTTCTGCACGCATCACAATGTCCGCAGTTGGTGTAAGGATTGACTGTCACTACTTGTCCGACATGGAATCCCTCTGGTACTGCTGCTCCAATCTCTGATATTGTGGCTCCAATTTCGTGACCAGGAATACGTGGGTATGATACCATCGTGTTTCCTCCACGAAATGTATTGAGGTCACTTCCGCAAAAACCTACATAATTTATTTTGAGAAGTATTTCGTCTTCTTTGATTGTTGGCAATGGTATGTCAATGACTTCCATTGCGAAGGGTTTGGGTATTTGTATTGCTTTCATTCGCTCATATTTTTTATATATTGCAACTTAGGAATTTTATTTTCATTGAATTGGTAGAATCGTAAAGCATTGTGTCCGAGAAACTGTTTTTTTTCTTCGTGAGTGAATTTATCACTGTGAAATATGAAGTCGTATGCCATCTTGTATGTTATGGCTGTTATGGTACGAGGATAGTCAGAACCCCACATCAATTTATCCATTCCAACCATGTCTGCTGCCATACGAATATGGTCGGTTGCATCGGGGAAAGGAAAACCATTGTAGTTGAACAACCATGTAATGCCTCCACTTTCTATCATTACATTTTTGTTTCGTGCTAGTAGTATTTGGGAACGCCATGAAGGAGTGGTGGGCATTCCAAAATGGCCTATTGCTACCTTGAGATTCGGACATTCCTGTATGATTTCCTGCATTTCACTTATCTGGTGTTCATCGTCGGCCAAACATAGGGAAAGTATTTGATTGTTAGATTCCATCTGTTTAAAAATAGGTAGGAAGGTATGAAGACTTTCCTTGACACGATGCCCGGGAAGTGCGATGCCCTTGAGTGAGTAGAGGGTGGAAGGCAAGGTATGGGGGTCAGTGAGCAGTGAACAACAGAAAAAGCGGTTGGGATAGTGTGCTTGTACTGTTGATAGATATTCGTCTTGATTGCCGTCAATGATTTCCTGTACGATTACTGCGGCGGAGACTTGGGCGTAGTCCATGTTTGAGAGAAAGACTTCAGCGGTGTTGCTGCCATCAATCATGAATGGTGGAAGCATCTGCCGTTCTTCGCCAAAGAACATACTGCGACTTGGATTGGAAGGGATGGGTTGGACTTCAGGGTTGGTTGCCCTCTGCCACAAATGTGCATGGGCGTCAATGATTAGGTATTCTTCCATGATACTCGTTGTTGGTTGCCTATGATTTCCTGTACTTCGTGTAGGAGCGCCATGTCCATTTCTTCCTCTGCCCAACTGATATTGCGACGAACATTGTCGGGGTTTGCACTACTGAAGAGGGTTGTAGCAATGCGAGGATTGCTTACTGAATATTGTATTGCGAGTTTTTCAATTGGGTAGTTCTTGGACTGACAGTGTTGTGCCGCTTTCCTACACACATCTTTCAAGTCTTGCGGTGCAGGGTGCCATTGTGGTTCTCCACGCATGGTGAGAAGTCCCATTGAGAGTGGAGAGGCATTGATAATACCTATTCCTTTTGATTCGAAATAATCTAAAAAGTCAACCAGTTTGTCGTCGTTGAGACAGTAATGGCAGAAATTCAATACAGATTCTACTGTCCCTTCTGGACTATGATCAATGACCCACTGAAGGTTTTCGAGTTGAAGGTCAGTGATTCCTACATGTCCTACTATACCCTTGTCGCGCAGTTCACATAGTGCAGGAAGAGTTTCATCAACTACTTTTTGTAATCCTCCTGGCAGATTGGCTTGAAACTCTATGTCGTGGACGTTGATGAGGTCAATATATTCAATATTGAGGCGTTCCATACTTTCATATACACTTTCCTGAACGCGACGACCGCTATAATCCCAGGTGTTGATGCCGCCTTTGCCGTATCTGCCTACCTTTGTAGAAAGATAGTATGCGCTACGAGGAATGTGGAGTAAAGCTTTGCCTAAAACTGTCTCTGCTTTGTAATGACCATAATATGGTGAGACATCGATAAAGTTCATTCCGCCCTCAATGGCTGCAAAGACTGCTTGTATAGCACTCGTTTCTTTCGTCTCGTGGAAGACGCTCCCCAGAGATGATGCTCCAAAACTGAGAGAGGATACTGACATGCCTGTTTTACCTATGTTGTGCTGTTCCATAATAGTTGTTTTGTTGTTCTTTTGATTGATTTGATGCAAATTTAATAATAAATCGTATTATGTGGCTCATATTTCATAATATTTTTTTGTATCTTTGCAGAAATTGCAGTGAGACGCAGAGTTTTTTACCACG
>JAGHSE010000256.1 GCA_018066015.1 Candidatus Colivivens equi | reverse complement strand
CTGTTTGCTTCGTGCGAGCCAAAGTTTGCACTCGCAAATTGCTACGCATCGTGAGCCAGCCTTTTGGTTGACACTCACTATTTGCTCCGTGCGATCCAAAGTTTGCACTCGCAAATTGCTACGCGTCGTGAGCCAGCCTTTTGGTTGACACTCACTTTTATGTGCATTTGCATAACTCTATTTATTAACTTATTTAACACAAAAACAAAACAAAATGATTATCGTACCCGTAAAAGATGGTGAGAACATCGAAAGAGCGTTGAAGAAGTTTAAGAGAAAGTTTGAGAAGACTGGTGTCGTTAAGGAGCTCCGCTCACGTCAGCAGTTCAACAAGCCTTCTGTACTTAAGCGCCTCAAGATGGAGCACGCTATCTACGTACAGCAGCTGCGTCAGAACGAGGAATAATAAAAAAATCCTTAAAAAGTTTGGTCGTCTGAATTTAATTTCTTAAATTCGCACCATGATTATCGATGGATTTCTCAGGTATATGGAAACTGAGCGCGTAGCGTCGCCTCAGACAGTCCATACTTACCGCGAGGTACTGACAGGTTTCGCTGACTATGTCGCCTCGCTCGATGGTCAAAACCTCGAAACAGTTGATACGGATATTGTGCGTGACTGGATGGGCAGTCTGATGGAACGAGGATGTAGTGCCTCGTACGTCTGCAAGCAACTCAGCGCAGTAAAGTCCATGTACAGATATGCCCTGAAGCATAATCTTGTTAAGATGGATCCCGCACATCCCGTGAAAGGTCCTAAGAAGCAGAAACCGTTGCCGGTCTTTCTGAAAGAACAGGATGCTGACAGACTGTTTGACGATCTGCCCTGGCGGAGTGATGAAATAGAAGATGTTCGTGCGCGTACATTATTATTATTTCTATACACGACAGGAATAAGAAGGGCAGAGGTTACGGCACTTAGTGATGTTGACGTCAATTTCATTAATAGTGAAGTGAAGGTCACGGGCAAGCGCCGCAAGCAACGTATAGTTCCGATGGGTAAGGAGCTCTCCACGGCACTGCAGGAATATATGCAGCTGAGAGATGAAAAGCTTCCCCCTTGTGCTGACAAGGCACTCTTCGTGAGCAACAAGGGACTGCGTATGACAGGAGATCAGGTGTATGCCCTCGTAAGGAAATACCTGTCGATGGTCACAACGATGAAGAAGCGCTCACCCCATGTGCTGAGACATTCCTTCGCTACGTCGATGCTGAATAACGATGCTCAGTTGGGAAGTGTGCAGAAGCTGCTCGGTCATGAGAGCGTTGCCACTACGGAGATTTATACGCACGTCACATTCGAGGATTTGAAGCGAGTTTATGCCAAGGCCCATCCAAGGGCTGGCGATGAAGATAATGTTTAACCTTAAAAAGACATTGCTATGGAGATTAAGATTCAGGCGGTTCATTTCGACGCAACAGAGAAGTTACAGGAGTTCGTGACCAAGAAGGTCGAGAAACTCTCAAAGTCTTACGATGATATACAGAAAGTAGAGGTGCAACTTAAGGTTGTCAAGCCTGCCACTGCGATGAACAAGCAGACAAGCATAAATGTGGCAGTACCTGGGGCTCCGGTTTTCGTTGAGAAAACTTGCGACACATTCGAAGAAGGAATAGATCAGTGTGTTGATGCTCTCAAGGTGAAATTGGCAAAAATAAAAGAAAAATCAAGAAATCATTAAAAAAACTTCCGAAAAGTTTTGGTGATTCAAAAATTATGTGTACCTTTGCATCCGAAATCAAAAACACGTCCACCAAGCGACGCGATTCGGACGCTAGGACTTGCCTCTTTAGCTCAGTTGGCCAGAGCACGTGATTTGTAATCTCGGGGTCGTTGGTTCGAATCCGACAAGAGGCTCTCCTTAACGGAGAATGATTGCGAATGCAAAGGACATGTAATTGAGGGTGGTTACCAGAGTGGCCAAATGGGGCAGACTGTAAATCTGCTGGTTTTTACCTTCGGTGGTTCGAATCCATCACCACCCACTCACGAAAGCGCGGACGGAGTCCTTCTTCATCCGCGTTTTTCGGCAAAGAGAGGTCCTACCTTTTTTACTGCGGAAATAGCTCAGTTGATAGAGCACTAGCCTTCCAAGCTGGGGGTCGCGGGTTTGAGCCCCGTTTTCCGCTCTAAAATTTTGCTGTAATAGCTCAGTGGTAGAGCACTTCCTTGGTAAGGAAGAGGTCCTGAGTTCAACTCTCAGTTACAGCTCTTCGGCGTTTGAAAACCTTGTGGCGTATTGCGTCAGGGGGTTTAACGCGTAAAACCAAGACAACTTAAAAAAATAACATAATAAAACTTTAAAACAATGGCAAAAGAGACTTTCCAGCGTGATAAAACTCACGTAAACATTGGTACCATTGGTCACGTTGACCACGGTAAGACAACTCTGACCGCTGCTATCACAACCGTTCTTGCTAAGAAGGGTCTTTCTGAGCTTAAGTCATTCGATCAGATTGATAATGCACCTGAAGAGAAGGAGCGTGGTATTACCATTAATACTGCACACGTTGAGTACGAAACAAAGAATCGTCACTATGCACACGTAGACTGTCCAGGACACGCTGACTACGTTAAGAACATGGTAACTGGTGCTGCTCAGATGGATGGTGCTATCATCGTAGTTGCTGCTACTGATGGTCCTATGCCTCAGACTCGTGAGCATATCCTTTTGGCTCGTCAGGTAAATGTACCTCGCTTGGTTGTATTCTTGAACAAGTGTGATATGGTTGACGATGAGGAGATGCTTGAACTTGTTGAAATGGAAATGGGTGAGTTGCTCGCTCAGTATGAGTTCGAGGATGAGACTCCTATCATCCGTGGTTCTGCACTGGGTGCTTTGAACGGTGTTCCAGAGTGGGAGCAGAAGGTTATGGATTTGATGGATGCTTGTGATACTTGGATCCAGGAGCCACTTCGTGCTACTGATAAGCCATTCTTGATGCCTGTTGAGGATGTATTCTCAATCACTGGTCGTGGTACTGTAGCAACTGGTCGTATCGAGACTGGTGTTGTTAAGGTAGGTGACGCAGTTCAGATCTTGGGTCTGGGTGAGGATAAGAACTCTGTTGTTACTGGTGTTGAAATGTTCCGCAAGTTGTTGGATCAGGGTGAGGCTGGTGATAACGTAGGTTTGTTGCTCCGTGGTATCGATAAGCAGGAAGTTAAGCGTGGTATGGTAATCACCCACCCAGGTGTAATTCAGCCACACAAGGGCTTCAAGGCTTCTATCTATGTATTGAAGAAGGAAGAAGGAGGTCGCCACACTCCATTCAAGAACCACTATCGTCCACAGTTCTATCTCCGTACAATGGACTGTACAGGTGAAATTGCTCTCCCTGAAGGAGTAGAAATGGTAATGCCTGGTGATAACGTAGAAATCAAGGTTGAACTCATCTATCCAGTTGCTCTCAATGTGGGTCTCCGTTTCGCTATCCGTGAAGGTGGTCGTACAGTAGGTTCTGGTCAGATTACAGAAGTATTCGACTAATAATAACCATTATCAACGGTCGGAAATCATCCAGATGGATGACCGTTGATTTCACACGGGAATAGCTTAGTTGGTAGAGTGTCGGTCTCCAAAACCGAAGGTCGGGGGTTCGAGCCCCTCTTCCCGTGCTAAACAAATGTAAGAATATGTTTAAAAGTATAGCATTATATTGCAAGGAATCTTTTGACGAACTTGTTCACAAGACGACTTGGCCAACGCGCAAAGAACTTATGGAAACTGCGGTGACTGTTTTAATTGCTTCCATTATCATCGCAATCATAGTCTTTGCTATAGACTCAGTATTTGAGCAAATCATGAAGCTGGTTTATTCTTTTATAGGTTGATTAACTAAAAAGGTAACATGGCAGACATTGAGAAAAAGTGGTATGTGCTACGTGCCATAACGGGTAAAGAAGCCAAGGTCAAAGAATACATTGAACTTGACATGAGAAACCATGGTTATGAAAAGTACGTGTCACAAGTACTAATCCCTACTAAAAAGACTGAAGCAATCGTACGTAATAAGCGTGTGGTTAAGGAAGTTAATGTCCTCCCAGGATATGTGTTAGTAGAGGCAGCTCTATTCGGAGAAATACCTCACATGTTGAGATTCACTCCGAACGTTCTCGGCTTTTTAGGCGGTACAGATAAACCTATACCTTTGCGCCCAAATGAAATTAATCGTTTGCTTGGTGTAGATGTCGAGGAAGAGAATACTGAAGAAGTAGTTCTTGCAGATTACATGGAAGGTGAAACCATCAAGATAACTGATGGACCTTTCGCTGGATTCGTAGGCACGATTGAAGAAATCTCTGCGGATAGGAAAAAACTCAAGGTGTCGGTCAAGATTTTCGGTAGGGTAACACCTCTCGAATTAGGTCTAGGACAAGTGGTCAGAGAATGACGACGAGGTTACGCACACGTTATTCAAGATTCTAAGTTAAATTATTTAAAATTTTAAAACAATGGCTAAAGAAGTTGCTGGACAAATCAAATTGCAGATTAAAGGTGGCGCAGCAAATCCATCACCTCCAGTAGGACCTGCTCTTGGTTCTAAGGGTATTAACATTATGGATTTCTGTAAGCAATTCAATGCCAGAACACAGGATAAGGCAGGCAAAATCCTTCCTGTAGTTATTTCTTATTACAACGACAAATCATTTGATTTCGTGATTAAAACTCCTCCTGCAGCAGTGCAGTTGAGAGAAATTGCTAAGATTAAGTCTGGTTCTGCTGAACCAAACCGTAATAAGGTAGCAAGTGTGACATGGGATCAAATTCGTGAAATCGCTGAAGATAAGATGCCTGACTTGAATTGTTTCACTGTGGAATCAGGTATGCGAATGGTTGCAGGCACAGCAAGAAGCATGGGTATC
Organism: Candidatus Colivivens equi; assembly: GCA_018066015.1. GTDB lineage: Bacteria > Bacteroidota > Bacteroidia > Bacteroidales > Bacteroidaceae > Colivivens > Colivivens equi. The sequence continues at coordinate 13,770 of JAGHSE010000256.1, read as the reverse complement.
ACTGTAAAAGGAGAATTCCCTGGTAAATAATATTTAAACTTCAATTAAGATGAGTAAATTGACAAAAAAACAAAAGTTAGTTGCCGACAAGGTTGAAGCAGGGAAAGCTTACACTTTAAGTGAGGCTGCAAGTTTGGTTAAGGAAATTACATATACTAAGTTTGATGCGTCTTTTGATATCGACATCCGTTTGGGTGTTGACCCTCGTAAGGCTAATCAAATGGTTCGTGGCGTTGTTTCTCTTCCAAACGGAACTGGTAAGGAAGTAAGAGTACTTTGCTTATGTACTTCTGACCAGGAAGCTGCTGCTAAGGAAGCTGGTGCTGACTATGTAGGTCTTGACGAATATATCGAAAAGATTAAAGGCGGATGGACAGATGTTGATGTTATTATCACTATGCCATCTTGCATGGGTAAGATTGGTGCCCTTGGTCGTGTACTCGGTCCTCGTGGACTGATGCCAAACCCAAAGAGTGGCACTGTTACTATGGATGTAGCTAAGGCTGTACGTGAGGTTAAGCAAGGTAAGATCGATTTCAAAGTTGACAAGGCTGGTATCGTTCATACATCAATTGGTAAGGTTAGTTTCCCTGTTGAAAAGATGGTGGAAAATGCTAAAGAATTTATCAATACAATCATCAAGCTTAAGCCTTCTACTGCAAAAGGTACTTACATCAAGAGCATTTATCTTTCAAGTACGATGAGTAAAGGTGTCAAGGTTGACCCTAAAACAATAGAATAATAAGGAGAATTTAGTATGAAGAAAGAAGATAAAGGCTTAATTATAGATAGTTTAGTTGAACAACTTAAGAACTATCCTCATTTCTACATTGTTGACATGAATTCTTTGAATTCTGTTGTAACAAGTGACCTTCGTCGTGAATGTTTCAAAAACGAAATTAAACTTCAAGTCGTTAAGAACACTCTTTTTGAGAAGGCTCTTGATAAGGTAGAAGGTGATTTCTCTGCAATAAAGGAAACATTGGTAGGTCCTACAGGCATTATGTTCTGTAACGTAGCTAATGCTCCTGCTAAGATGTTAAAGAAATTCAACAAAGCTAATGGTGGTGTGCCAGCTTTGAAGTCAGCTTATGCAGAGGAAAGTATTTATGTGGGCGCAGATCAATTGGAAACTTTATGTGCTATCAAGAGCAAGAACGAACTCATTGCCGAGGTTGTTGCAGCTCTCGAAGGACAGATTCAAGGAGTCATTGGCGCTCTCGATTCTGGTGCAAGTACAATTCATGGTGTTCTTGACACTCTCGCAGAAAAAGGCGAGTAATAATTATTAAAAAAAACTAAAAAAAATAAACATTAAAAAATTTGTACTATTATGGCAGATTTGAAAGCTATTGCTGAAGAATTGGTAAATTTGACAGTGAAAGAAGTTAGTGAATTAAAGAACATCCTTAAGGATGAGTACGGTATTGAACCAGCTGCTGCTGCTGTTGCTGTAGCTGCAGGTCCTGCTGCAGAAGCTGTTGCTGAAGAAAAGACATCTTTTGATGTAGTTTTGAAGGCTGCAGGTGCACAGAAGCTTCAAGTTGTAAAGGCTGTTAAGGAATCTTGCGGTCTTGGTTTGAAGGAAGCAAAGGATCTTGTTGATGCTGCTCCTTGCAATGTAAAGGAAGGCGTAGATAAGGCTACTGCAGAAGCTTTGAAGGCTGCTCTTGAAGGAGCTGGCGCAGAAGTAGAAATCAAATAATTCTACTATAAAATAAATGTGGTTAAGAGTCCTCAGGTTGAGGGTTCTTAACCTTTTTGCGTATAAAAATATGTAAAATATTACAAACAAAAAATATATCAGAGATGTCTAAAATCGTTAATAACCGCGTTAACTTTGCAACAGTTCAGAATCCGTTGCCATATCCTGATTTTTTGGATGTTCAATTAAAGTCTTTCCGTGACTTTTTGCAATTGGATACCCCTCCAGAGAGTAGGAAAAATGACGGTTTGTACAAGGTGTTTGCTGAGAATTTCCCTATTCAAGATACTCGCAATAACTTTGTACTTGAGTTTCTGGACTATTATATTGATGCACCACGTTATTCAGTTGAGGAGTGCCTTGAGAGAGGACTGACATATAGTGTCCCTTTGAAAGCAAAACTTAAGTTATTCTGTTCAGACCCTGAACATGAAGACTTTGATACAGTGATTCAAGACGTATATCTTGGTCCTATTCCTTATATGACTGATAACGGAACATTTGTCATCAATGGAGCAGAGAGAGTAGTAGTGTCACAGTTGCACCGTTCTCCAGGTGTATTCTTCGGCTCAAGTCTTCATTCAAATGGTACTCAGTTATTCTCCGCAAGAATTATACCTTTCAAGGGTTCTTGGATAGAATTTGCAACTGATATCAACAATGTCATGTATGCGTACATTGACAGAAAGAAGAAGTTGCCTGTAACTACATTGCTACGTGCAATAGGTTATGAAACTGATAAAGAAATCCTGACTATTTTCGGTCTTGCTGATGAAATAAAGGCTACAAAGAGAGAACTAAAGAAGGCAATCGGTCGTAAACTTGCTGCAAGAGTATTGAAGTCATGGACTGAGGACTTTGTAGATGAAGAGACAGGTGAAGTCGTATCTCTTGAACGTAACCAAATGATTTTGGAACGTGAGACAGAACTGACAGAAGAGCATATTGAAGAAATTCTTGAAATAGGAGTAGATAGCATTCTTGTACATCGTGAAAATTCAGAAGCTACCGATTATGGAATTATTTTTAATACTCTCCAAAAAGACCCAAGTAACTCAGAAAAGGAAGCAGTAGTATATATTTATCGTCAGTTGCGTAGTGCTGACCCTGCAGATGACGCAAGTGCTCGTGAAGTAATTCAAAACTTGTTCTTCTCTGATAAACGATATGACTTGGGAAATGTGGGTCGTTATAAGATTAACAAGAAGTTAGGTCTTTCTACAGACCCTGACATTAGAGTTCTTACAAAAGAAGATATTATTGAAATCATCAAGTACCTTATTGAATTAGCAAACTCAAAGGCAGTAGTTGATGATATCGATAATCTCAGCAATCGTCGTGTACGTACTGTTGGTGAACAACTCAGTAATCAATTCTCCATTGGTTTGGCACGTATGAATCGTACTATCCGTGAACGTATGAACGTACGAGACAGTGAAGTATTTACTCCTACTGATTTGATTAATGCAAAGACAATTTCATCTGTTATAAATTCTTTCTTTGGAACAAATCAGTTGTCTCAGTTCATGGATCAGACAAATCCACTTGCAGAAGTAACCCACAAGCGTCGTCTTAGTGCACTTGGTCCTGGAGGTCTTACTCGTGAAAGAGCTGGATTCGAAGTCCGAGATGTACATTATACTCACTATGGTCGTTTGTGTCCTATTGAATCCCCTGAAGGTCCTAACATCGGTTTGATTTCATCACTTTGTGTATATGCAAAGATAGACCGACTCGGTTTTATTGAGACCCCATATCGTAAAATTAATGATTCAGTATGTAATTTGAATAATGACGACGTCAAGTATTATTCTGCCGAAGAAGAAGAAGGACTCATAATCGGTCAGGGTAATGCACCTTTGCGTGAAGATGGTACGTTCATTCGCAAAGTGGTAAAATGTCGCCAGGATGCTGATTATCCTGTTGTTCCACCATCTCAGGTACATTTGATGGATGTAGCTCCACAACAGATTGCCTCTATTGCAGCAGCACTGATTCCATTCCTAGAACATGATGATGCTCACCGTGCTTTGATGGGTTCAAACATGATGCGTCAGGCTGTTCCTTTGTTGCGTTCTGAGAGTCCTATTGTTGGTACGGGTATTGAAAAACAAGTATGTGAAGATTCTCGTACCATGATAATGGCAGAAGGTGAAGGCATAGTTGAATATGTAGATGCTACAACAATCCGTATTCTCTATGATCGTACAGAAGATGAAGAATTTGTAAGTTTCGATCCAGCAGTCAAAGAATATAAGTTGCCAAAGTTCCGCAGAACAAACCAGAACATGACAATAGACCTTCGTCCTATATGTGAGAAGGGACAACGTGTGCATGAAGGTGATATTCTAACAGAGGGATATGCAACAGCAGACGGAGAATTGGCACTTGGACGTAACTTGCTTGTTGCCTATATGCCATGGAAAGGTTACAACTATGAGGATGCTATTGTACTGAACGAACGTGTGGTACGTGAAGATATCCTGACATCTGTCCATGTTGAAGAGTTTTCGCTTGAAGTTCGTGAAACAAAGCGAGGCATAGAGGAACTTACATCAGATATCCCTAATGTAAGTGAAGATGCGACAAAAGACTTGGACGAGAATGGTATTATTCGCGTGGGTGCTTATATTGAACCAGGTGATATCCTTATTGGTAAGATTACTCCAAAGGGTGAAAGTGATCCTTCTCCAGAAGAAAAACTTCTCCGTGCTATCTTTGGTGACAAGGCAGGAGATGTAAAGGATGCATCTCTAAAGGCAAATCCATCACTCAGTGGTGTGATTATTGACAAGAAATTATTCTCAAAGGCAGTTAAGACCCGTGCAGACAAGGCACGCGATCGTTTGGAATTGCCAAAATTAGATAGTGAGTTCCAAGATAAAGTTGATGCCTTCAAGTCAATATTGATTGACAAGTTGATGCATCTTCTAAAGAATAAAGTTGCTAAGAGTGTTAAGGACTATATGGGTGTAGAAGTTATTCCTTCTGGTTCTAAGTTCAAGGCAGCTCAACTAGACAATATTGATCTTGCAACTATTCAGTTATCAAATTGGACTGATGATGAACATGCTAACGACCTTATTCGTCAGCTAGTAATTAATTATCTTAAGAAGTACAAGGCACTTGATGCAGAACTAAAGCGTAAGAAGGATGCCCTTACCGTAGGAGATGAATTGCCATCAGGTATTATTCAAATGGCAAAGGTTTACATTGCTAAGAAGCGTAAGATTGGTGTTGGAGACAAGATGGCTGGTCGTCACGGAAACAAGGGTATTGTATCAAAAGTCGTACGTCAGGAAGATATGCCATTCCTTGAAGATGGTACTCCAGTTGATATCGTACTCAACCCACTTGGTGTGCCATCTCGTATGAATATTGGACAGATATTTGAGGCTATACTTGGTGCAGCTGGTAAAAAACTTGGAGTTAAGTTTGCTACCCCTATCTTTGATGGAGCACATATTGAAGATCTCAATGAATGGACTGATAAGGCAGGTTTACCACGTGCTTGTTCTACTCAGCTTTATGACGGTGAAACAGGTATGCCATTTGACCAGAAAGCGACAGTAGGAGTAACTTACATGTTAAAACTCGGGCACATGGTTGAAGATAAGATGCAAGCACGTTCAATTGGCCCTTATTCACTTATTACACAGCAACCTCTTGGTGGTAAAGCACAGTTTGGTGGTCAACGTTTCGGAGAAATGGAGGTTTGGGCTCTTGAAGCATTCGGAGCATCTCATGTTCTTCAGGAAATACTTACAATCAAATCTGACGATGTAGTAGGTCGTTCAAAGGCTTATGAAGCAATCGTCAAGGGCACTCCAATGCCTATCCCAGGTATTCCTGAATCTCTCAATGTATTACTCCACGAATTACGCGGACTCGGTTTGAGCGTATCTCTCGAATAATTATTGTACATAGATTAATTAATTAGTACATTGTACACAATAATATAGTACATAACATGGCTTTTAAGAAAGAATCAAAGGTAAATACGCGTTTCACCAAGATCAGTATTGGTCTTGCTTCACCAGAGGAAATCCTTGAAAATTCACATGGTGAGGTTTTGAAACCAGAAACTATAAACTATCGTACATATAAACCAGAGCGTGACGGTCTGTTCTGTGAACGCATTTTTGGTCCTACAAAGGACTACGAATGTCATTGCGGAAAGTACAAGCGCATAAGATATAAAGGTATTGTCTGCGACCGATGCGGTGTGGAAGTAACTGAGAAGAAAGTACGTCGTGAACGTACAGGACACATTGCACTGGTAGTTCCAGTTGCGCATATCTGGTATTTCCGTTCATTGCCAAATAAAATTGGTTATCTTCTTGGACTTCCAACTAAGAAGTTGGACTCAATCATATATTATGAGAGATATGTGATAATCCAGGCAGGTGTGGCAAAGGATGAAGAAAATATGTTGGTAGAAGGTGAACTCATCTCAGAAGAACAATACTGGGAAATAGTTGACAATCTTCCACAAGGCAATCAGCAACTCCCTGACGATGATCCAAATAAGTTCATTGCTATGATGGGTGCTGAAGCTATTGAATTTATGCTTAAGCGTATCAATCTTGACGAACTATCATATCAACTTCGTGACAGAGCTAATCAGGATTCTTCACAACAGAGAAAGACTGAAGCGTTGAAGCGTTTGCAGATAGTAGAATCATTCCGCGCATCAAAGGGACGTAACAAACCTGAGTGGATGATTATGCACAATATCCCTGTGACCCCTCCTGAACTCCGTCCGTTGGTTCCATTGGATGGCGGTCGTTTTGCTACATCTGACCTCAATGATTTATATCGTCGAGTTATCATACGTAACAATCGTCTGAAACGACTTATAGAGATTAAGGCGCCTGAAGTAATCCTTAGAAATGAAAAGCGTATGCTTCAGGAAGCAGTGGATAGTTTATTTGATAATTCTCGTAAGGCAAGTGCCGTAAAGAGTGAAAGTAATCGTCCGCTGAAGTCTTTGTCTGACTCTCTCAAAGGTAAACAAGGACGTTTCCGTCAGAACCTTCTTGGTAAGCGTGTTGACTATTCTGCACGTTCAGTTATCGTTGTCGGTCCTGAATTGAAGATGGGTGAGTGTGGTCTCCCTAAGCAGATGGCTGCAGAATTATATAAACCTTTCATTATTCGTAAGTTGATAGAACGTGGTCTTGTGAAGACAGTCAAGTCTGCAAAGAAGATGGTTGACCGTCGTGATTCACAGATATGGGACATTCTTGAATATGTAATGAAGGGCCATCCTGTATTGCTCAACCGTGCACCTACTCTTCATAGATTAGGTATTCAGGCATTCCAGCCAATCATGATTGAAGGTAAGGCTATTCAGTTGCATCCATTGGCTTGTACTGCATTCAATGCCGACTTTGATGGTGACCAAATGGCAGTCCATCTTCCTCTTTCTAATGAGGCTGTACTCGAAGCACAACTCTTGATGCTTCAGAGTCACAATATCCTTTCACCTGCTAGTGGTGATCCTATCACAGTTCCATCTCAAGACATGGTTCTTGGTTTGTACTATATTTCAAAGGTACGTCCTGGAACAAAAGGTGAAGGATTATCCTTCTATGGTCCAGAAGAGGCTTTGATAGCATACAATGAGGGCAGATGTGATGTGCACGCTCCGATTAAGTGTATCGTTACAGATGTCAACGAAGATGGAGCACTCGTAAAGAAAATGGTAGAGACAACAGTAGGTCGTCTCATTATTAATGAAATAGTTCCTGATGAAATTGGCTTTGTTAATGAAGTAATCGGTAAGAAAGCTCTCAAGAAGGTTATCTCACGTGTAATCAAGGGCGTTGGTATGGCACGTGCATGTCAATTCCTTGATGGTGTAAAGAACCTTGGCTATAGAAAGGCTTACGAAGGTGGCTTGTCATTTAACCTTGACGATATTATTGAACCAGATGACCGAACTAGTCTTATTGAAGATGGAAATGCTCAGATAGAGGAAATCTCTCAGCAGTATGCATTTGGTTTGATTACTGAAAAGGAACGTTATAATAAGGTTATTGCTACATGGTCAGAAGTCAACGATAAGGTAAAGGCTTCATTGCTTAAGACTATGAAAGAAGACCAACAAGGTTTCAATTCAGTATATATGATGCTTGATTCTGGAGCCCGTGGTTCTAACGACCAGATAGCACAGCTTGCAGGTATGCGTGGTCTGATGGCAAAACCACAGCGTGCAGGTAATGAAGACAACAATACAATTGAAAATCCTATCCTTTCTAACTTTAAGGAAGGTATGTCAGTGCTTGAATACTTTATCTCTACTCACGGTGCTCGTAAGGGTCTTGCTGATACAGCTTTGAAGACAGCCGATGCTGGTTATCTTACTAGACGTCTTGTTGACGTCAGTCATGATGTCATTATCAATGAGGAAGATTGTGGAACACTCCGCGGACTTACTTGTTCTGCTATTAAGGATGGTGATCGTGTAGTAGCATCTCTTGCTGAACGTATCCTTGGTCGTGTATCAGTTCATGACGTACATAATCCTAAGAATGGTGACCTTATCGTAGCTTCAGGTGAAGAGATAACTGAACGCCTTGCAAAAGAAATAGAAGATAGTGGTATTGAAAGTGTAGAAATTCGTTCAGTCCTCACATGTGAAAGCAAGCATGGTGTATGTATGAAGTGTTATGGACGTAATCTTGCAACTCAGCGTATGGTACAGAAGGGTGAAGCTGTTGGTGTCATTGCTGCTCAGGCAATTGGTGAACCAGGTACTCAGTTGACACTTCGTACCTTCCACGCTGGAGGTCTTGCAGGTTCTGCTTCAACAAATGCACAGATTAAGTCAAAGAATAAATGTCGTTTGGAATTTGAGGAACTCCGTACTGTCAGTCGTCCAGAAGAGGGTCACGATGATGCTATGGTTGTTGTAGGTCGTTTGGCAGAACTTCGTTTCGTAGATGTAAATACAGGTATAATACTCTCTAGTGTAAGTGTTCCTTATGGTTCTACTTTATATCACAAACATAATGATATAGTTGAAGGTGGCGAACTCATTGCTACATGGGACCCATTCAATGCAGTAATCATTTCAGAATTTGATGGTAAGATAGAATTTGAGGGAGTAGAAGAAAATATCACATATCGTGTAGATGAAGACGAAACTACAGGTTTACGCGACCGTATCGTTATTGAATCACGTGATAAGAATATTGTACCTATGTGCCATATAGTTGATAAGGAGGGCAATGTACTTCGTACATACAACTTCCCAATCAATGCCCACATCATTGTTGACAATAAGCAGAAGATTAAGGCTGGTGAAATCCTTGTAAAGATTCCTCGTAGTGTAGGTACTGCAGGTGATATCACTGGTGGTCTTCCACGAGTAACAGAGTTGTTTGAAGCTCGTAATCCTTCAAATCCTGCTATTGTTGCTGAAATTGATGGTGAGATTACAATGGGCAAGGTAAAGCGTGGTAATCGTGAAATCATCCTTACATCAAAGGTTGGAGATGTCAAGAAATATCTCATTCCACTTTCTAAGCAGATTCTGGTACAAGAAAATGATTATGTTCGTGCTGGTACACCACTTTCTGATGGTGCTATCACTCCTGCAGACATTCTTGCCATCAAGGGTCCTACGGCTGTACAAGAATATATCGTAAATCAGGTACAGGATGTATATCGTATGCAGGGTGTGTCTATCAACGACAAGCACTTTGAAATCATCGTTCGTCAAATGATGCGTAAATTGCAGGTAAATGACCCTGGTGATACTAACTTCCTTGAAGGTGGAATTGTAGATAAATTGGCATTCGCAGAAGAAAATGACCGTATTTGGGGTAAGAAAGTAGTTACCGATGCGGGTGACTCGCAGATTCTTCAAGCAGGTCAGATTGTCACATCACGCAAGCTTCGTGATGAGAATTCTAATCTTAAACGTCATGACCTCAAAACAGTTTCTGTACGTGATGCAGTACCAGCTACAGCAACCCAGATACTTCAAGGTATTACTCGTGCCGCATTAGGTGCTACTAGTTTCATGTCGGCAGCATCATTCCAAGAGACTACAAAAGTTCTCAACGAAGCAGCCATAAGTGGTAAGGAGGATTATTTGGAAGGTATGAAGGAGAATGTGATTTGTGGTCACTTGATTCCTGCGGGTACAGGTATGCGCGAATTTGATCGTCTGGTAGTTACTTCAAAAGAAGAAATGAAAGAGATGAGACGTAATACATTTGACCCTACTGTCGCTTTTGACCGTTTTGATAACAACTAAAGTCTTAATATGATTGCGCCTCGCCTTTATCGACGGGGCGCTTAATTCATTTATAAATATGCTTAAGAAATTACGTATTATTCTTGCTGCGTTATTTTTTGTCGGAATTACACTTTTTCTAATTTCGCCTAATAATCTTCCTTGGTTAGAGTGGATGCCTAAAGTCCAATTCCTTCCAGCAATACTTGCATTGAATTTGTTGGTAGTAGTAGTTGTGTTGTTGATTACATGGCTCTTTGGACGAGTGTATTGTTCTGTGATATGCCCATTGGGAATCATTCAGGACATAATTGCTATTTTGGGTAAGAAAACTAAGAAAAATCCCAAGATACCCTATACATATTCACCTGCAAAGGATATTTTGCGTTATGTAGTACTTGCATTGTATATAGTTGCAATTATAGCTGGGATAGGGGTTGTTGTTGCCTTGTTGGCTCCTTATGGTAATTATGGCAGGATGATACAAACTATCATTCATCCAACACTTGTCGTTGGACTAATCACTTTGGTCTCATTTATCGTCATAGCAATTTTGGCATGGCGTAACGGACGTACTTATTGTAATACAATTTGTCCAGTAGGTACTACCCTCGGCCTTATTTCGCGTTTTTCATTGTTTCGTCCTGTAATTGATGTCAACAAGTGTAATGGGTGCAAATTATGTGCACGTAATTGTAAGGCGTCATGTATCAATCCAGAAGCTCATTCAGTTGATATGTCTCGTTGTGTGGCTTGCATGGACTGTATTGGCAAGTGTAAACAGGGTGCAATTAGATATACAATAAGGAAATCAGACAATGATACACCAGTCAATAGTTCTCGTCGCGGATTTCTAACTGTTGCAGGATTAATGGCTACTTCTTATGCTTTAGCTCAGAAGGGTAAGATGGATGGCGGTTTGGCAGAAATAAAAGACAAGGTTGCACCTAAACGCAAAACACCTATAGTTCCTCCAGGAGCTTTGAGCATACGTCATTTCCAGCAACATTGTACAGCATGTCAGTTGTGCGTATCAGCATGTCCAAACAAGGTGTTGCGTCCTTCTGGCAATGTGATGACGTTAATGCAACCAGAATCTTCATACGAATTGGGTTTTTGTCGTCCTGAGTGTACAAAATGTTCTGAAGTATGTCCTGCTGGAGCAATTCGTCCAATCACGAAACTTAATAAAAAGGAAATTCAAATAGGTCATGCCGTTATCCACAGATGTATGTGTGTAAAACTTGATAATGGTGATGCTTGTGGTAACTGTTCGCGCCATTGCCCTACACATGCAATATCAATGGTTGAAGACAAGAAAGGTTATCTCATACCAGTGGTAGATGAGTCCAAATGCATTGGCTGCGGAGCTTGTGAATATCTATGTCCGTCTCGTCCTATCAGTGCTATTAGGGTAGAAGGACATGAAGTACATCATAAAATATAAGTAAACGTAAATATTTGTTCATTCATTATTCTTTATAACTCGTGGACAGAAGAGAATTTTTAAATAGATTAGGCACAGGAACAATGGCAGTAGGAACTGCTACTTTGTTGGGGTGTAAAAATGGCAATGAAGCAAAATCTTTAACTTTTGACCCTGCATCACTTGGTACGATGACTTATGGTAAAAATCCTAAGACAGGCGACAATGTCTCTTTGTTGGGATATGGCATGATGCGACTTCCTATGATGGAAAAGGTCAAAGAAGATGACCCCGATGTCATTGATCAAGAACAAGTAAATCACCTTGTTAGTGAAGCATTGAAATATGGTGTAAATTATTTTGATACATCACCAGTATATTGTCAGGGGCATTCAGAAGAGTCAACTGGTATTGCGCTTAGTAAACATAAGCGCGAGGATTTCTTTGTAGCTACAAAATTGTCCAACTTTGATCCTTCAGTGCAGTCTTTTGAAGGTTCTCGTCAGATGTATCTTAATTCATTTAAGAACTTACAAGTAGATTATTTGGATTATTATCTTCTGCATGCCATAGGTGGTAGTGTTGACGATTTTAAGCATAGATTTGTTGACAACGGAATACTTGATTACCTTCTTAAAGAAAGAGAAACAGGAAAGATACGCAACTTAGGCTTTTCATTTCATGGTCAGACAGCCGTCTTTGACTATTTGATGGAACTTCATGCAACTTATCATTGGGATTTTGTACAGATTCAGATGAACTACTTTGATTGGTTATCCAATCCTCAAACCCAACATATTTACGAATCGCTCCTTGCTCACTCAATTCCTATCATCATCATGGAACCACTTCTAGGAGGACGTCTTGCAAATGTTCCTACTAATTTGGCAAAGGAGATGAAGCAACGCGAACCTGATAGGAGCATTGCATCGTGGGCATTCCGTTTCTGCGGAAGCAAATTAGGTGTTCTCACTGCACTCAGTGGAATGACATACCTTGAGCATCTTCAAGATAATCTGATGAGTTTCTGTCCTCTTAAACCTCTCACTAACGAAGATTTTAACTTCCTGCATCATATTACAGAAGAAATGATGAGCAATCCGCGCATTCCTTGCACAGGATGTCAATATTGTATGCCTTGTCCTTATGGACTTGACATCCCTGGTATATTCTCTTATTACAACAAACATAAGGATACTCCAGAGAACTTCTTAGAAGGATATAATACAGACATACCACTTATTCGTCAGGCAGATCACTGTATTGGTTGTGGTAAGTGTATGACGCATTGTCCTCAGCAGATTAGCATACCAGAACAGATGTTGGAGATAGATAAATTCGTAGAAAAGATAAAACAAGGAAAAATATGACACAATTACTATTTATAGGTGGACTCGGACTGCAAGAAATCCTTGTCATAGCACTGATAGTCCTTTTGCTTTTTGGAGGCAAGAAAATACCAGAACTAATGAAAGGTTTGGGTAAGGGTGTTAAGTCATTTAAAGATGGAATGAATGGCTTGGACGATGACAAATCTCAAGACGAGAAAAAAGAAAAGTGAATACAGACCTGACATTTTGGGACCATTTAGACGAGTTACGGAAAGTCCTTATCCGTACACTCGTCGTGACTATGTTCTTTGCCATTCTGGCTTTCTGTTTTAAGGAACAACTTTTTTCAATTATTCTTGCACCAAGAGGGACAGTACGTCTTATCAATACTGAACTTACCCAGCAATTTGTTATTCACATGAAAATGGCATTTTTTGTTGGTTTTCTTGTTGCTTCTCCATACATCCTGTATCAATTATTCCGATTCGTTTCGCCAGCATTATATATCAACGAACGTAGATATGTAGTACGAGTATGTGGTGGTGGCTATCTGATGTTTATTGTAGGGGTAATTTTTAGCTACCTTGTGGTATTTCCATTCGTGATAAGATTTCTTGGGAACTATCAAGTAGATCAATCAGTTGAGAATACCATTACTCTTCAGTCATATATTTCAACATTCTCTTCTTTGACACTCCTTCTCGGACTTCTCTTTGAAATGCCAGTTGTGTGCTGGTTGTTTGCTAAACTAAAACTTCTCAAGTCTAGTTTTATGACGCGCTATCGTCGTCATGCCGTAGTAATCATACTCTCTGCAGCTGCCATCATCACACCCACTACTGACATCTTTACACTTCTAATTGTTTCCATACCTATGTGGCTTCTATATGAACTCTCAGTTGTTATCGTACATAGAACCGAATAAGTATTTTGTGTAATATTTAAGATAAGGTAAATATTGATTTGTTTTTAGTTATTTTTTTCGTTTAATAAATAGTATTCTATCAAAATGCTCGGGGCACTTATAGATTTACATTTACATCTAGATGGTAGTACATCG
>JAGHSE010000322.1 GCA_018066015.1 Candidatus Colivivens equi | reverse complement strand
CCTTTAGGCAGAGTATTGACATATCCCTTTCCGTTACCATTCCAAATCTCATGTCCTGCCAAATCAAATATTCTAACATTGTCATAATCTTCAGCCACATCAAAAGTTACAATGATTGAAGAAGAATTATTGAATATGTCCCAAGCTCTGAATAACAAGGTATGAGTACCAACAGAAAGTGACGGAATGGTATATTCCAGTTTTCCTCTCGTATGCGACCCCTCATCATACTGGAAATTACTATTCAAGGTATAAGTTAGAGCTGGACTATTATCCAAGGCAACGATGATATCATGTCCCAGACTCAGTCCCGAACAATTTATACCATTTGTGTCATTCAGTTCCACTTTTATCACAGGCATTTGTGGTTTTGCATGTGATGCCCAGAACACCACCTCATCAGTTTTCGCACCATTAGTTGTAAATCCTTCGTCATGCAGAATCAGGTTAATAATAGGTCCGATAGAGTCATTTTTAATATCTCCAGTGCCCATTAGTACAAACTTTGCAAACCGACCATTAAATTCTCTCTGATTGTCGTCACTTGTAGCATATAGAGTGATGAGAGCATTATTAGAAGAATAAGTAATATCAAGAGGCACGATGAAAGTAAATTCAAACTCACCATTCTTCACCGTGTTGATAGCTTCATACAGAGTCTTGTTTCGTTGCTTGAATTTATAAGGTTGAACATCTTCCCTTGCATTGTTTTTACAAGTCACATTTTCCTCACAATCAAACAATGTAGGTACAATAATACCATTAAATGACGTATCTTTCATACCATTATCATCAACGATAAATCCCTTTACCGTTACCGACGAACCAGCCCCAATAGTGTCAGTCTTATCAGTCACTTCATGACCATTAAATTCATTGATTTGTAGTTTATCTTCAGCATGAATCAATCTGATAGCAGGGTCTCCCAGAAGCACAAAATGACACTTGTTGATTTTCTCTCTATACGAACCAGTGTTAATTTCGCTTTTAGCTCTTTGTAGAGCTTCACCAATAGTAAGAGTCTCCGAAGAAAGCACATGCTTCATGAACAACTTATTTAATGTTCTGTTCTGAGTAGAATAAACGGTTCGTGTAGTAGATAAGACCCCCATAGCCCCCCCCTTAGGGTTGCAGAGAGCCGTTTCTCCAATATTTTCCACATCCATATCAAAAGGCGAAACATCACAAGCTGCATGAATCCAGAGAGGCAAACGAGAAGAGTCCCAATTTTCAAAATCATGACGTTTCAGTACTTGTTCGTGCGACAGACAGTAAGCAGCTCCATGTCCCGTATAGTTCATGATGAGCGCCCCTTCCTCCATCTGCTTGTTGATGTCGCTGTAAGCCACTGGATAAGTATTACCAGTAGCAGTCTGCACCCTTGTATAAGAATCCCAGTATATTTTCTTGATTCTCATATTAGGGTTCAGCATCTCAGTCTGTTTGTTGATGTCTTCAGCATCCTCCATGTGAATGTTTCTGTTCCCGTCATCAGCCAACATACAAATAGTATTTCTCCACGCACCAGCGTATATA
>JAGHSE010000191.1 GCA_018066015.1 Candidatus Colivivens equi | reverse complement strand
CTAATATATTATTTCTGTTTTCGTTTTATTTTCTTAACTTTGTCCGATAAATTGGAAATACAAAATAATATAGTGTAATTATGAAGCGTCAAGTTGTTTTTTGGGCATTGTTATTAATGACATACATAGTTGTTGATTCTCAAACCATATTTTACAAAGAACATACAATTCAGGCAGGCGAAACCCTCTATAGTTTAGCTAGAATCTATGGAACTAGTGTTGATGACATTCGTACTGCTAATCCACAGTTAGGTGAAGTATATCGCATAGGAGAAACTATACGTATTCCACAATTACAGGTAACAATTCCGAAGTGCAAACAATCTTACATAGTCAAGAAAAAAGAAACATTGTATAGTATTTCACGTCAGTTTGGACTTACAGTTGATGACTTACTTAATGCCAACCCAATTCTTCGTGAGAAAACTCTAAAAAAGAATATGGAAATATGCATTCCCTATTCAGCTAAAGAAATTGAAGATTTACGTCCGAAGTCCACATTTGTCATGCTAGATGAAGTTAAAGTGGGAGTTTTTCTACCATATGGACTAAGTCAGGAAGTTAAAACCAAAGAAGCTTGCACAATGATAGATTTCTACGAGGGAGTCCTTTTATCAGTTCAAGACATGAAGGCTAAAGGAATCCCTACTACGATTTATTCTTATGATGAAGCAGACATTATGACGATACTTCAAGACCCCGAAATCAAAACACTCAATATTATTATTGGCCCAAAGAATTCAACTAACGTATCTGTGTTAAGTCGCTTTTGTAAAGCAAATAATATCACACTTGTGGTTCCTATCTCATCTCAAGATAATTTAGTGTCTGGTACACCATACATATTCCAAGTCAATACTAGTCTTAGTTCTCGATATGATCATATATGTGAACAATTTGCGACACAATATGCAAAATCAAAAATAATTTTTGTTTCACAAGGTGAAGAAGATAATCAAATATATAGAACAGTACAATTACAGAAGACACTTGATAAGAAAGGAATCAGCTACAATAAAATGTCCATATCAGAACTTGAAGATGCTAATACAACAGATGGTTTATTATCTTCAAAGCCTATAGTTATCGTCCCAATGTCTAGTACTCAAAAAGGGTTTGAAACTATAGTGAATTGTCTCGATAAGCAAATTAGTCTTAATTCAAAAATCACTTTGTTTGGATATACTGATTGGCAGGCTTTTGCTTCAAAATACAAAGCTGCATTCTCTAAATATCACTGCACATTCTTCACTTCCTTTTATAACAATCCAGATGACATTAAAAGCATAAACTTTAATGCTCGTTTTCGCAATCAGTTTAAGCGTGATCAATTTAATACTTATCCACGTTACGGAATGTTGGGATATGATACTGCCAACTTTTTCATTCTCAATTATTATGAGCAAAGTAATAAGTTCTATGAAAAAATCCCAGCACTTAGGAGTAAAGGCGCCCTTCAAAATCCAATGCAATTTTCAAAGCTCAACCCAACAAGTGGATATATAAACAATGCCTTGATGAAAGTTACCTATGGTGATGGAGGTACCATATCAGTCACACAATACTAAATCGTTAATTCATTTACTTCTTATACATTGTATTCTCCGTGATAAATAACAAAATAATATTAATTTTAGCATTTGTTCTCTTTCAAGCTGTATTTGCCTATTCTCAAGTAGGTGAACGACGTTCTGACTTCTCAATTGGGATTAATGGAGGAGCTATAATGTCATCTATCAGTTTTCAGCCATCCATTAAGCAAAATCAAGTGCTCAACACTACCTTTGGTATGTCAGCTAGATATGTATCTGAAAAATATTTTACATGTATTTGCGGATTATTAGCTGAACTAAACTATACAACTTTAGGGTGGGAAGAAAATATTGAAGAATCTACTGATACATATTATCGCACAATGCCATACATCCAGTTACCTCTTCTTATGCAACTAGGTTGGGGAAAGGAGCAAAAAGGGTGCAAGTTCGTATTTGAGGCAGGACCACAATTTGGTTATAATTTAGGATATACCGAACATAAAAGCGAACCATTCAATATGGATCATCGTCCAAATAATATAATTCAACAATATGGTATGGATATTGACAATAAGTTTGACTATGGAATCACAGCAGGATTAGGATTGGAGCATTCAAGTAAGATGGGACATTTCATACTTTCAGCACGCTATTATTATGGACTATCAGATGTATTTGACAATAGTAGGAAGGCAACATTTAGTAGGTCATCAAATCAAACAATCATTGTAAAACTATCATTTTTACGTGATATTATTTCTACCAAGAAATAGAAATTATAATATGAGAC
>JAGHSE010000202.1 GCA_018066015.1 Candidatus Colivivens equi | reverse complement strand
CGTAGCTGGCAAAGCCAGCGATGCGAGCATCGTGACTGAATGAAGAACAGCAAGATGCAAAGAAAAAGCCAAAAACATCAAAATAGCAATAACGCCCATAGTTCGTTAATTATTTATTTTTGCGGGGGATTAATAGAACACCCCTTTAATCTGTGTTATTCGAGACCAAAACTGGCATTGTCTGTAAAATGGAAACCACGAAGGAAATCCTGAATTGGCATTCTCTTTTTACCTGCTAGTTGTACTGTTTTTAATGACAACAAACCATCTGCCGTCACTACGTTGACATAGGTTTTCCCATCCGTAATAATTGAACCTGCACATTGACTCTGCAACTCAGAAGGCATTACTTTTTCAGATTCAAATATCTTCATCTGCACACCGTTGAGTGTAGTCCATGCTGCTGGATATGGTGAAAGACCACGAATGAAATCATATATTTTTTTAGTTGGCTGATTCCAATTTATTTCACACGTTTCGTGAAAAATCTTTGGAGCTGGACGCAACTCTGCATCTCCTGCCTGTATCAATTTGTCTTGAGGAATTGGTTTGATGGTTCCTGCCAGAATATTATCTACAGTCTCTGTTACTAATTTGCCACCTAACAGCATCAAGCGGTCGTGCACGTCACCTACATTGTCGGAATCACTGATAGGAACACATACCTGCTGAATAATATCGCCAGTGTCTATTTCGTGACGCAGGAAGAATGTAGTAATTCCTGTCTCTGTATCACCATTGATGACAGCCCAATTAATAGGTGCTGCACCTCGATACTGAGGAAGTAATGAAGCATGGAGATTAAATGTACCCAGACGTGGCATATTCCAGACCACTTCAGGTAACATTCTGAATGCTACAACTATTTGGAGGTCGGCTTGTAATGAACGGAGTTCTTCTACAAACTCAGGATTCTTCAATTTTTCAGGTTGGAGCACTTTTATTCCATGTTCAACGGCATATTGCTTGACAGGACTTGCCTGAAGAACACTGCCATGACGACCTACTGGCTTATCGGGCATTGTAATTACACCCACGACATTGTAGCCTCCTTCAACTAAGCAGCGCAAACTTTCTACGGCAAAGTCTGGGGTGCCCATATATACTATTTTCAAATCTTCTTTATTCATCTTAACTTAAATTCAAAATGATTTATTCTGAACTGAATTTCTTTAATAGATTTCGATATGATTGGAATAAACCAGAACGAGACACAAACCCTACAAAATAACTATTTTCATCTACCACCGGCAAGTTCCAGGCTTTTGTTTCTTCAAATTTCTGTATGGCAGTCTTTACTGTATCCATTGTACACAGTGTACACGGAGGGTCTTTTACAAATGACTTTACTGTGAATTGATGATATAATTCAGGACGGAACATATATTTGCGAATAGAGTCAAGAGTAATGACCCCAATGAAATATCCATCTTTTCTTACAACTGGAAATATGTTTCTGTGTGATTTAATTACTGCCTGCACTAATTCCCCTAAATCCTTATCGTCAGTCACAGTAATATAGTCTGTTTCTATCTGAGAACTCAGGTGGAGTAATGCCAATACAGCCTTGTCTTTATCATGTGTAAGTAGTTGACCTCTTCTGCTTAGACGCATAGCATATATACTATGAGGTTCGAAAGCACGAATTGATACGTAGGAAATTATGGACACTATCATTAATGGTACAAACAAGCCATAACCTCCAGTCAATTCAGCAATAAGAAATATAGCCGTCAGGGGTGAATGCATAACTCCCGACATAAGACCAGCCATACCATATAGTGCACAATTCTTGGCTGAGAGAAATCCCTCCTGCCCTATTGAGAGCACTAAAGAATTGTCCCATACTTTGGCAAATATAAATCCTGCAATACACCCAAGGAAAAGAGTAGGAGCAAACACACCGCCACATCCTCCTGCACCATTTGTGGCTGTTGAAGCAAAAACCTTGAGGAACAGGACTAATGTCAGATATATCAACAGATTGCTCTCAGTGCCAACAAACAAAGTGTTGTGCATAATATCAGTAGCAGGAGCTTCGTTTATCAGTTGGCCAATAACATCATAACCTTCTCCATACATTGCAGGAAAGAAAAAAATAAGCAAGCCCAACAATGCAGCGCCTAAAAAGTATTTTCCCCACCAACGATTTATCTTTGCGAAAATTCCTTCAAACCAATTCATTGTTCGTGTAAAATAGAGCGAAACAAATCCACATACTAATCCAAGAACAATACAGCCAGGTATAATATCAATGGAAAATCCTTTTTCAATCAAAAAAGGGAACATTGGTTCTGTATCTGTCAAAGCATACGATACACACACGGCAGAAAGACTGGAAATCAACAAAGGTGCAATAGATGACATATTCAGGTCAAGCAACAACACCTCAATCACAAACATCACACCTGCAATAGGTGCTTTGAATATGGCAGCAACAGCACCTGCCGCGCCACAACCAACTAATAGCATTAATGAATTATGTGGCAAGTGGAATCGCTTTCCTAAATCAGAGCCAAAAGCAGAACCTGTCAATACAATAGGAGCCTCAGCCCCTACAGAACCTCCAAATCCTATAGTCAGAGAACTTGCTATTATACTAGTCCAACGATTATGAGGAAGTATTCTGCCTCTCTTACGTGAAATGGCGTATAGAATTTTAGTGACTCCATGACCTATATCGTCTCTAACAATATATTTCACGAATAATGCAGCCAGCAAAATACCTATTACAGGATAAATCAAGTATAGTCCGTTTGCTGATGAAATTCCAATATGATATGTAAGCACTTGTTTAATAGCATCAATCAACCACTTTAATATAAAGGCCGCCAAACCAGAACAAACTCCTACGACCAAACTAAGCACGATAAGAATCTGCTTGTCTGTATGGTCTCCCTTCAGCCATCCAGTTATGAAATCAATTAACTTGGCTTCTTGTTTGAGCTGTGCAATACGGTTGATTTTCATATCCTACAATCTTGTTACCTTATTTATGCTTATTCACGTATTACAACAAACTTACCATCCGAGTCTATCTTTATAATACTTGACGGCTGGTGTTTTTCCTTACATTGTTGATTATACCTTACTATATAATCCACATTGTTCTTAATTTCATCTGAAATTTCCTTGAAAGTACGAGCCGTAGGTTCACCACTTATGTTCGCACTCGTTGACACTATTGGTTTTTGGAATCTATAACACAGCTCCTTGGAAAATTCCTCGCGTGTAACACGAATTCCGACACTACCATCTTCTGCAATGAGATTAGGCGCCAGACCGCCTACTTGTGGAAATATTATTGTTAGTGGTTTAGTTGATAGTTCTATCAAATCCCATGTAACGTCGGCTACGTTTCTCACATATCTGGAAAGTCTTGCTTCTGAATCAACCAAACATATAAGTGCCTTGCTGTCTGGGCGTTGTTTGATTTCATATACTTTTTTAACTGCTTCAGGATTTGTAGCATCACAACCTATTCCCCAAACAGTATCAGTAGGATATAATATTACCCCACCCTGTTTCATTACTTCTATTGCCTTCCTTACCTCGTCCTGTAACATTGTCTCTTTATTATCTATTGCTAATTGCTAAAATTCACTGGTAAAATGGAATTTTATGTGTTTGAAATCTTGCTGGGCCATCTGAAGAACATAATTTGAGTCTGCTAAAAACACATCCCTACCTTCCCTGTCTTTGGCCATATACTGATACTTACGCTTTTTGAATGCGTCTAACTCAGCTACATCTTCACTTTCTATCCAACAGGCTTTGTATAGGCTCACTGGTTCCCATCTACACTGTGCATTGTATTCATTTTCCAACCTATATTGTATGACTTCAAACTGAAGTTGCCCGACTGTTCCAATTAGTTTTCTACCATTAAACTGATTAACAAACAACTGAGCCACACCTTCATCCATAAGTTGATTGATACCCTTTTCCAGTTGTTTTGTCTTCATTGGATCTGCATTTTCAATATACTTGAACATCTCTGGTGAAAAACTTGGAAGCCCCTTGAAATGTAATGTTTCTCCTTCGGTGATTGTATCACCAATCTTGAATATCCCACTATCAGGCAAACCGACTATATCGCCCGGAAAAGCCTCTTCAATAGTACTCTTCTTCTGTGCCATAAATTGTGTTGGAGAAGAGAATCTTATCGTCTTGCCTAAGCGCACATGGGTGTATGGAGCATTTCTCACGAATTTACCAGAACAAACCTTACAGAATGCCGTACAAGAACGATGATTAGGGTCAATGTTTGCTGTAATCTTAAAGATAAAACCAGTAAATTTAGGTTCTTCTGGCTCTACCATTCTTTCTTCAGCCTGAGTATGACGAGGATTTGGAGCAATTTCCACAAAACAGTCCAAGAGTTCTTGTACTCCGAAATTATTTAGAGCTGACCCAAAAAATACTGGTGCTATATCAGCATCAAGATAAGTCTGAACATTAAATTCTGGATAAACTCCGTCAATTAGACTAAGGTCATCACGAAGTTTTGAAGCATCATCTGCCCCTACACGTTTATCTAACTCATCGCTGTCAATATCGACTTCGACTTTTTCTGTTACGAGTTGCTTGTTAGGAGTAAATAAATTCAAATTGCGCTCATAGATATTATAAACTCCTTTAAATTTTTGTCCTTGATTGATTGGCCAGGAAAGCGGACGAACACTGATTTGTAATTCTGACTCAACCTCATCTAACAAGTCAAAAGGGTCGCGTCCCTCACGATCCATTTTGTTAATGAATACAATAACAGGTGTTTTTCGCATTCTACAGACGGTCATCAACTTGCGTGTCTGAGTTTCAACTCCTTTAGCTCCATCAATCACGATAATAACACTATCAACTGCTGTAAGGGTACGGAATGTATCTTCACAGAAGTCCTGGTGTCCTGGGGTGTCAAGGATATTGACTTTATAATCTTTATAATCAAACTCCATGACTGAAGTTGATACTGAGATACCACGTTGTTTCTCTATTTCCATCCAGTCTGACGTAGCTGTCTTACGGATTTTGTTGGATTTTACTGCACCAGCTACTTGAATCTGACCACCGAAGAGCAACAGCTTTTCGGTCAGAGTTGTCTTACCCGCATCTGGATGTGAAATAATTGCGAATGTACGCCTTTTTTGTATTTCTTGTTCGTTCACTTATCGTTCTTTTTACCTTAAGGGGTGTTCTATTAATTACATTTTAGGTGATTTTGACTTTGTCTTCCTCCTTCGCACCTCGGCAATGCCAAGCAGGCTTGCAATTGCTCTCGGTTTGTCGTCGGTTGAGATTTTTCTTTAGCAGATTGTTGTCCTAAATGAGAGCCTTCAGCCCAAAATAAGGACGTAGCTGGCAAAGCCAGCGATG
>JAGHSE010000141.1 GCA_018066015.1 Candidatus Colivivens equi | reverse complement strand
AAGATGGAAAGGTCGCGCTGAACGGTACGTGGGTGTACCTTGAATTTCTTTGCTAACAAATGTGCTGTTATATGAACTGTCTTGCATTTGCCTGAAAGAATATTGGCTGCGGTATTATTTACTTCATTACGTTGCTTTTCTACTTTATCTATATATTTTACAATCTTCTTCTGACGATCTGATATTTGTAATACCTTGGTACTTTCTACGACATTTGTTGATATTGTATCTTTCTTGGTTTCATAGACGGATGTATTAAGTTCTTTGTTGATACTATCCATCATGTTTAATGCGCCGTTTACTGCGCTATGATACAAATCTACTGATCGGTCAGCAATTGACTTAATTTGCTGATTATTAAGAGCCTTATCTGTTGTACTCTGTACATACGACTTACTCAAGGCAATAGCCTTCTTAAATTTACTTGTGAGTTCCATTCAATCCTTAATTTCTTTTAGCAAAGGCAAAGGTAAGAAATTTTCTGCAATCCGCAAAAAAAATCTTACCTTTATCGAAGGATTATAGTAACGCGCAAGTTCGGGCGAACTATATACAGTGTGGATATTTATTACTCGTCGCCTAGTTCGACTGCAAAACTACCTGTCTTTCCTGAAGGATATTTTCCCCATATAAAGAGTGTGCGAGTTTCGCTATTTTGCGCTGATTTAAATGCTGATTCTAAGTCTGAGACAGTTTTAATATTTTGGTTATTTACCTGCATGATTATGAAATCTTTTTCAATACCAGCCTTTTTAAGAGGGCCCTCGCTTAATGAAGTGACTTGTACGCCATAAGACATTTTCAAGTCTTTCTTCAATGCATCTGAAAGTTCTTTGAATTCAGCTCCAAGTGTTTCGAAGTTCTGAGGCTTAACAACCTTTGTTCCTCCTTGAGAATTCTTAAAAGTAACTGTTGTAGTGAGTTCTTTCTTATCACGAATATAACCTACTGTAGCTTTATCACCAGGATGATATTTAGTAGTTGATTCTTGTAGTTCAGACATCTTGGTTATCTTCTTACCATCAACACTTACTATCACATCACCTTCTTTAAGTCCAGCTTCTGCGGCAGCACCATCAGGTGTGACTTCTGCAATATATACTCCTTCATTTGTGCCGAAATCTGCCTTAAACTTATCCTTTTCCTTAACATCTTTCTGCTCGTCTTCAGCTTTCTTTGCCTCAATATAGTCATGAAGAGTCATGCCACTCACACCAAACATTGCTCGCTGAACTTTACCATATTGCTGGAGGTCATTTACAACTTTCTTCACTATGGTAGTAGGAATTGCAAATCCATAACCAGTGAAAGAACCGGTCTGGCTATACAACATGGCATTGATTCCGATTAGTTCGCCTCTTGCATTAACTAATGCGCCACCACTGTTTCCGGCATTGATGGCTGCGTCAGTCTGGATGTAAGATTCAATTCCACCTTTATTTGCACCCATTCCACGAGCCTTTGCACTTACAATTCCTGCGGTTACAGTACTTGTAAGATTGAATGGATTTCCAACGGCGAGTACCCACTCACCTACCTTTAATGCATCGCTATCTCCTATAGTAAGAGTTGGAAAATCTGAACCGTCAATTTTTAACAATGCTAAGTCAGTATCAGGGTCAAGTCCAATTACTCGGGCTGTGTATTCGCGACTATCATTGAGTGTGACTGCGATTTCTGTTGCATTTTCAACTACATGATTGTTTGTAACTATATATCCATCAGAAGAAATGAGTACACCCGAACCAGCACCTTGGCGTTTTGGCGTTTCTATTTGACGGCGCTGAGTTCCTCCCTGACCTCTACGACCAAAGAATTCACCAAAGAAATCGTCAAAATCACTAAACGGATCAGAATATTCAATGGTACGTTTTTCACCAGCAATTGTAACTTTGATATAAACAACCGCTGTACATGCTTTCTCTGCGGCTTTTGTTAAATCAATGTGCTGGGTTGGCATACTATCGTCTTTTGAAAGAGTCATAATGCCTTGTTCTTCTACTAATGATTCATCAGGGGTAGATGTTCCTGACTGGTTTCCGTTAATTGCCTTTGAGGCTAAAGAAAACGCAAAAGCACCTGTCAGTCCTGATAGGAGGGCAATAACAATTAGTGTTCCTGAGATTCTTTTCATTGTCTGTTTCATAA
>JAGHSE010000114.1 GCA_018066015.1 Candidatus Colivivens equi | reverse complement strand
ATCAAGTATTGTCTTGCTTATATACGACGTGGGGTTCAGCGTTGCTCGTTCCATCTGTATGGGTATGCGAGAACCTTGGTTGGCGGGACGAGTGATGATGTATCCCGCGTTTTTTTGTCTCGTATGAACGAAATGCCACTCATAATACCCACGTTGAGAGAAATCTCAGTTGTGAAAAAAGAAGATATTGTATGTTTTGCCTTTGAGGAGAAAGGCTGGAGAATGTATACTGTAGACGGAAAAAACGCATTCCTAAGCAATCGAGCCAACAAAAATTTCCTTTTGTCATTATATGACCATTTGATTGTCGTAAACAAATCGTTGATTTTCAATATTGATTATATTTCATCTATAGAAAATAATAGTTTTTCATGCACATTGAAAACTGATGTGTATAGTGGAGACGTGAAGTTTTCCAAAAGAGAATATGCAAATTTCGTAAGAAAAAGTAAGATTTAAGAAAAATAGAAATCAAAAAATCTGCCGCTTGTTGCTTGTTTTGTTTCGCTTGTCTTATTATCCTTCTCGCTTATTGTATTTGATAAAATTGTCATATTGTTGATGCAGTTTTTTTTGTAGAAATTTGTCTTGGATAAGATATTAGGAGAAGCCGAAAACCTAAAAGAGTAGGCGTGATTTAAAAGGTAATTTAGAGTATGTCAATTGAACGTATTGTTATTGTAATATTGATACTAGGTGGTTTAGGTTACATATGTTTATTATTTTACGCGGCTAAGCATAGTGAAGATTCAGATGAAGAAGATTCAGAGAACGACGACGAATATTCAGAAGAAGATAATGATAATGAATATACAGAGAATGATGACGAGGACATAGAAGAGGATAATGACAATGAGAACCGATCTAGTTTCTAAATTTTATAATCTGTTAATTTATAAGAAGCATTAGTTATGGCAAGAGAAGTTACTGTTCCTTCAGATTGGCGTAGATGTGCCACATGTACTTATTGGACAGGTTGGGTAAAACCTGATGTATTTTGTCATTTCATCCAATATGATGATAGTGAAGTGGCAAAGTGTGCATATTCATTATGCCCTTATCCGGGAGGTGCTGGGGCATGTTCGCATTATCAGCCAAGGTGGAGATAAAAAGCTTAGTGTTTAATACAAATTATAATTGTTACAATGAGTGGTAATGACGGACTTTATCCAAAACCTGAAACTACAGAAAAGCCAAAGACAGATCCGCAAACAGGAAAACCTATCTTAAATGGATAGACGTTAGAGGTTGATTGGCAGTATTAATAGCGGAAGCCGAAAAGCTAAGATAGAGTAGGACTGAGGATTTTGAAAATCATTAAAAGAGTAAAGTAAATCAATAAATATTTGAGACAATGAAGAAATTTAAGAAAGCTCAGATTATTGCTAAGAACGCTCCTGCAGGTTCTTATGCAGCTGGTTGTCCAACAAAAAATAGACTTGCAAATTGCACTGTGTCTTGCGAAATTGGACATTAATAGATTGTTTAATGGTCACCAACAATATAACGTTGGTGATCTTTTATCTTATTAATTATGTTAGTTCGTCAAACAAAAAATACATTTATACGTCTAAAGGGAGAACATGGATATGTCATGAATCAGATGACTCGGTGGGATAGGTCTTACAACGAAACTGGTTCTGATTATTTAGCTACATTATCAAGGATTCCGCAAAATATAGAGGAGATAGTTAGAAAAAAACTATTGCCTTTATACCAAGATGTTGAATTTGAAGAAATTTATGAAGATTATAAAGAATTCATAACAAATCTTGAAAAAAATCTTTTTGTTGTTACTGGAGAAACTTCTGATGAGTTAGATTCTAAAGATCCTGAGTTCTCTTATGCTCTAGGCAATATGAAGACTCAGACGGATGATTATACTCAGCATACCGAAGAGTTTGTAAGTGAAACTACTCAAGATTTGAATCTTGAATCAAGTCAGCGTGAGCCTCATTTGATGTCGATACAATTTGAATTGACAAGTCGTTGTAATGAACGTTGTATTCATTGTTATATTCCAAATGGAAAGAAGAATGCAGGTAAAGACATGCCAATAGAAAAAGTGAAAAGTTTGATAGATGAATTTGCTGAAATGGGAGGTCTTCATGTTACTCTTTCTGGAGGAGAGGCATTCCTTCATCCTAAATTGATAGAAACAATGAATTATTGCAGAGAGAAAGATATGCAAATTTCTATTCTTTCAAATTTGATTGCATTGAAGGAAGATCAGGTAAAGGCTATTCATGATGCAAATGTTTCAATTGTACAAGTGTCGCTTTACAGTATGATTCCTGAACATCACGATATGATAACAACAGTCAAAGGGTCATTTGCTAAAACGAAAGCAGCTATAGAAAAACTAGTTGCTGCTAATGTGCCAGTTCAGATTAGTTGTCCAGTAATGAAAGCCAATAAGTCTGATTATAAAGATGTTTTGAAATATGCTCAGTCATTAAATATTAAAGCTCAAACAGACTATATTATGATGGCTCAGGCAGATTTTGACACTCAAAATTTAGCCAATAGAATTGATTTGGAGGAAACTGAGGCTTTGCTGCGTGATTTAATCGAATTTGATATCGATTATAGAGAAGTTACATTAAAACAAAGCCCCAAAAGTGAAGAAATAAAATTTGATATTGAAAGATATAAAAAACAACCTCTTTGTGGTGCTGGAATTAATGATATTTATATTACTGATAATGGAGATGTTTATCCATGTGCTGGTTGGCAAGCTTTTGTAATAGGCAATGTTTATAATAATTCATTAAAAGACATATGGGAAAATTCAGAGAAAATTAAACAGATAAGAGGTATTACTCAAGGTGATTTTCCGCAATGCATAGAGTGTGAGGCGAGAGACTATTGCTCAATGTGCCTTGTTCGCAATTTTAATGAGAGCGGTGGTGATATGTTTAAATTGCCAAAACATTTTTGCGATGTTGCTTTCCTAAATAAACGATTGGTCGAGGAATACCAAGTAAAAGGATTGTTATGATTGATTCTCATGTGCATGTAGGACAATTTTTTGATATATATACTACCCCTGGACTTCTTTCAAATGAGATGAAAGAAGTAGGGGTTGATTATTATGCAGTGTCATCAACGACAATGTGCGATGAGGATTATGAAAAAGTTTTATATGAGATAAGAGAACTGATTAGATTGGATGGAGCTAAAGTCCTTCCTGTACTTTGGGTAACTCCAAATTTGATTATTGAAGATAAAGAATCTTTGTTTTTGAACTCAGAAATAGCATGGAAAATGATAAAAATACATCCACAATTGCATCCTGATTTTTGGCAAGAAAATGAGGAATGTATGGATTATGTGGTCAGATTATGTCAAGAATTGAGAATTCCATTGCTAATTCATACTGGAGAACGGAATTCTTGTGAGGTAAGACATTTTGTGCCAATCATAGAACGTCATCCTTCTCAAATTTTTGTGTTGGCTCATGGGAGGCCTATTTCAGAAACAATAGTTGTGATGGAGAGATATCCTAATGTTTGGGTGGATACTGCATTCATGCCTGTTGATCATATGGTTAAGTTAGCAAGTGCAGGTTTGACAGATAGAATATTATGGGGAACAGATGTCCCTATAAATAAATATTTCTTTAAGGATAATTCTACATCAATATATTAT